>CAZWGY010000087.1:0-12669 GCA_964633575.1 uncultured Desulfobacteraceae bacterium | reverse complement strand
CAAGCCGGTCCGGAAAGAGACGGTTCTGGCGCTCATCAACAAGTGGGTCGGCGCCGGCTCCCGTTGAAGCGAATCAACTGGGCTGTTTGGAAATCAAGCGAAGGGAAAAAGACCTCCGAGGTTTCCAAAAAAATTGGAAACCCCGGAGATCTCCAACAAAATTGGAAACCTTGGATGTCTCCAAAATCGAAAGCGAGGACGCGGATGGTTCTTCCCGTAGTGCTGGACATCTTTTCCGATTACATCTGACCCTGGTGCTACTTCATTACCGGGCGTATTGAACGATTGAAAGCCGATTACGACGTTACGGTCCGCTGGCGGGCCTTTCCCCTCCATCCGGAAATCCCCGGCTCCGGGATCTCCTTAAAGCAGCTTTTCGCCAATCAGCCCGTGGACATTTCGGGCATGATGGCCCGGCTGTCGGCCGTCGCCGAAGCCGAAGGGCTGCCCTTTGGAGAGCGGACCATGACCTACAACAGCCGGAAGGCTCAGGAGCTTTCCAAGTGGGCCGAATCCCGGGGCCGGGGTGAGCCTTTCCACGCCGCCGCCTTTGCCGCCTACTTCGTCCGGGGGGAGAACCTGGCCGACCGGTCGGTGCTCGCCGGACTGGCCGAATCGGTGGGTCTGGACGGCCAAGAGGCCATGGTTGTGCTGGACGGCGGCCGGTTCGCCGACGCCGTGGACGCCGACTGGGCCGAGGCCCGATCCCTCGGGGTGACGGCGGTCCCCACCCTGATCCGGAACGGCAATCGGCTGGTGGGAGCCCAACCCTATGAGTCCATGGTCCGTCTGGTCGAAGCGGCGGGAGGTGACAATGGCCGATAACGAGGCCATGGCCGGGGCGGCCGGGACGCCGTCGGGGATCGAAACGACGCTTCTGGACCTCAACTACCGGTGGAGCCGGGGAGCCCTGACCCTTTGGCGGGGAGTCGGCGTGACCACCGACCTCTACCATATCTACGACGGCCTCGAGGACCTGCTCCGGCCGGACACCCTCGACCGGATCGATGCCGAGCCGGACCCCGTGCGTCGGCAACGGCTCCGGCACGCCTTCATCGACCACTATCTCCAGAACATCCTCATGCCCCACGAGGCTGAAATGCGGACCTGGATGCGCGGGGCCGCGGCCCTGGTGGGTGACCGGCGGGTTTACTTCCGGGAGATCATCCCCTGGTGTCAGAAGGAGAGCACCCTCGAGACCCGGCGGGTGATCCAGGACGAAACCGGCCCCCTGTGCAAGTTCCTGGCCCCCTTTGCGATCAACTACTGGGAGGTTCTCCTGGCCGAGCTGACCGAGACCTTCGGGTTCCGGGACTATATCGACTACTGCGGCCGGAAAAAGGGGATCGACTACGCCGCCTGGGTCGAGCCGGTCCGGGAGCTCCTCGCGGCCACCGACGACCTCTATTTTCCGGCCATGGACCGGTGGTGCCGGGACCGCTACGACCGGCCCCTTTCGTCCCTGACCCGGTTTGACGCCATCCACCTGTTGAGCCTGGAAAGCCTCGACGACCTGATCCCCGACCGGCCCTTCGAATCGACCCTGAAGTTTCTCGACACCTGGGGGATCGACCCGGCGTCCATGGCCAACCTCCACCTGGAGCTGTCGGCCGACAGCCGGAAGAGCGCTCAGGGGATGAGCTTTCTCGTCCACGTCCCCGACGAGATCTACGTGCTCATGCGGCCCGAAGGCGGGTGGATCGACCTGGAGACCCTCTGGCACGAGCTGGGCCACGGGCTTTCAGCGGCTTTAACCGACCCATCCTTACCGGAGGTGGACCGGAACCTGGCCACCACCTTCAGCCTGTCGGAGGCATTTGCCTTTCTCCTTCAGCGGGTGGCCCTCTCCCGGCCCTTTCTCACCGATGTGATGGGACTGTCGGCGTCGGCCGTCGATCGGCTCCGGTACTACCAGACGCTCCGGGATCTGTCCGCCTTCCGGCGCTACGCCGCGAAGTTTTTGAGCGAATACGAGATGTTCGCCTCGGCCCACCTCGCCGATGGGGTCCCCTACGCTCGCCGGATGGCCCGCCACACCGGCTTTTATCACCAGCCGGAAAGCCATCTCTTCGACCTGGTCCCGGAGCTCTACAGCCTCGATTACATCCTGGGCTGGACCGCCGAAGCCGGTCTGGAAGCCCACCTGATCGAACGGCTCGGGAAGAACTGGATGACCCGACCCGAGGCCGGGACCATCCTTCGGGGCTGGTGGGCCGGAGGCGGCGGGCGGGCGATTGAGACTTTTTTCGACCGAAACGGCCTGCCGCCGCTTTCCTCCGAGCCGCTTCTGGCCCGGTGGCGGGCCATCCTGGGAAGCGCCCCATGACCGTCACCCACGATCCGACTCCGGAAACCGCGCCCGTCGACGGCTTCGTGAACACGCCGACCGGCCGGCTCCACTACATCCAATGGCCCGGCGACGGACCTGATGCCCACTTTCTCCACGGCAACGGCCTGTGCGCCGGGACCTATGCTCCCTTTTTGAAGCTGCTGGCCCGGGACCTCGCCCTGGTGGCCAGCGACGTCCGGGGCCACGGGGATTCGGAGCTGGCCGGCAAGGGGCCCATCCGCCGGTGGGCTCCATTTGCCGAGGACCTCAAGACGGTGGTGGAATCCACGCTCCGGCCGCCGGTCATCGGGATCGGCCATTCCCTGGGCGCGGTGGTCACCGCCATCGCGGCGGCCCGGTTTCCCCACCTTTTCCACCGGATCATCCTCCTCGACCCGGTGATTCTCCCGGCCCGGATTCTCTGGCTGTCCGGGATGCTCCGGATACTCGGTCTCCGCAGGCTCCAGCCCCTGGCCATGGGAGCTCGCCGCCGGAAACGAACCTTTGCCGGAAAGGATGAGGCCCTCCGCCGGTTTCTGGCCGGCCGGGGGATTTTCCGGTCCTGGTCGCCGCCCTTTATCGCCTCCTACCTCGAATGCGCCGTTCTGGAACGGGATCCGAAGACGGCGACTCTGAAGTGCGACCCCGAGACCGAGGCCCAGATCTTCGAGTCGGTCCCCCTGGACATCTGGCGGACTCTCCGCCGGATTCAGTGCCCGGTCCATGTCCTCCGGGGCGAGCATTCAGATACTTTTCTACCGGACGCGGCCGCCCGCATCCGCCGGACCTTGCCCGGCAGTCGATCCGTCACCGTGCCGGACACCGGCCATTTCCTCCCCATGGAGGCCCCTCGCCGCTGTGCCCGGTTGGTCCGCGAAGCCGTCGCCTCCGGACGGCCCAATCACCTTCGAAAGCATCGCTCATGAACCTGATTTTCATGATCTTCGGCGGCCTGCTGGCCCTCTTCAGCAGCTTCCTTGTAATGGTCGCTTCCGTGGATCTCGTCTCCGGGTCCGCGGACACCGAGCCCTCGGTCCTCTGGGGCATCCTCGTCTTCTTCTCGCTGACCACCGTCCTCGGGGGCTACATGGCGGTCAAAAACCGACGACGGCGGATCCGCAAGCGCCGGGATCGCAGGGAGAAGAAGATCCTGAAAGCGATTGCCCGGGCCGGCGGCCGGGTGACTCCGTTCGAGCTTGCGGCCGAAACCGACCTCAGCGTGGATAAGGCCCGAGAGTACCTCGACCGCCTCTGTGAGCTCGGCATGGGCGAGCTCCACGTCACTGACTCGGGGGGGTTGGTCTATGTCTTCCGGGGATCATTGTCCGATGCGGACAAGGCTTCGGCTCGAAGCCCGCTCGAAAGCGGCGCCGATTCACCGATGAATTGATCCTCATTGCGCGGATATCGGGTTTGCCCTCGGACGACTTCTCATTGCCCACCATTTTAAGCCATTCATTTCCAGCCTGTTAAACAGCTATTGAAGACATCTTTGTTTTTTTCTTGACAGCGGAATCCGGTCCCTGATAAATGAATGAATGTTCATTCATTTGAATCGGGCCCTAAACCGGCCCCACGGAGGTCCGTCATCAATTCGAAAGGCAAAACCAACAGCAAATACACCCGAATCCTCGAAGCCGCCATCAAGGTCTTCGCCCGGCGAGGGTTTTTCCAGTCCACCATCTCCCAGATCGCCCGGGAGGCCGGGGTGGCCGACGGGACGATCTACCTCTACTTCAAGAACAAGGACGACATCCTGGTCCAGTTCTTCACTTACAAGACCAAGCAGGTTTTCGATCGGTTCCAGGATGACGTTGGGGGGGCGGAAAACGCGGTGGAAAAGCTCCGGAACCTGATCCGCCGGCACCTTGAGGAGTTCCAGCGGGACCGGAACATGGCCATTGTCTATCAGGCGGTCACCCGGCAGCACAACCGCCTGGTTCAAAACGAAATCCGGGAGATGTCGAAGCGGTACCGGGATCTTGTGGCCGGGATCGTGGAGCAGGGCCAGGCCGAGGGTTCCATGCGCCGGGATCTCTACCTGAGCCTCGTCAAGCGGGTCATCCTCGGCTCGGTGGACGAAGTGATCAACACCTGGCTCCATTCAGGGGGGAAATACGATCTGGTTTCCATGGCTGACCCCCTCATCGACCTTTTTATCCGAGGTATCGGCAACGTTGCTGATATCGAACCGTCACGATAGTTTCAGTCATCATGCCGCCGAGAGCCGGCGGCCCACTATTGACCATCTGGTTTTAAGGAGAAGACACCATGGCACAAGTCATCGCGGATCGTAAAGACGTTGATTTCGTCCTGCATGAACAGCTCGAAGTCTCCGAACTGAGCCGGCACGAGATGTTCGCCGAGTTCAACAAGAAGGTGGTGGACATGATCGTCACCGAGGCCCGGAACCTGGCCATCAAGGAGATCCTGCCCACTCAGAAGACGGGCGACGAGGAAGGATGCACCTTCGATAACGGCAAAGTCACCGTGCCGGAAAGCTTCCACCGGGCCTATTCGCTCTTCATCGAGGGGGAGTGGCTGGCCATGCCCGAAAGCCCGGAATGGGGCGGCCAGGGCATGCCCAAGACCTTGGCTCTGGCGGCCGGAGACTTCTTCAACGGCGCCAACTACGCCTTTATGATGTACCCCGGCTTGACCCACGGCGCGGCCAAGCTGGTGGAAGCCTTCGGGACCGACGAGCAGAAGGCGCTCTTTTTGAAGAACATGTACACCGGCAAGTGGACGGGGACCATGCTGCTCACCGAGCCGGAGGCCGGCTCCGACGTCGGGGCTCTCGAGACGGCCGCCGTTAAAAACGACGACGGGACTTACAACATCACCGGCAACAAGATCTTCATTTCAAGCGGCGAACACGACCTCACCGAAAACATCATCCACCCGGTCCTCGCCCGGATCGAGGGGGCCCCCGCCGGGACAAAGGGAATCTCGCTGTTTCTCGTTCCCAAATTCTGGGTCAATCCGGACGGGAGCCTGGGCGAGGAAAACGACGTGGTCTGCACGGGGATCGAGGAGAAGATGGGAATCCACGGCAATTCCACTTGCTCTCTGGCCCTGGGGTCCAAGGGCAAATGCCGGGGACTCCTGCTGGGCGAGGAGAACAAGGGGATGCGGGCCATGTTTCTGATGATGAACGAGGCCCGGCTTCTGGTGGGTATGCAGGGTCTGGCCTGCGCGTCGGCCTCCTATGTCAACGCCGTCAACTACGCCCGGGAGCGGGTTCAGGGCCGGAACCTCCTCCAGATGAAAGACCCCGACGCCCCCTCGGTGCCCATCATCCAACACCCGGACGTCCGCCGGATGCTCATCCAGATGAAATCCTATGTCGAGGGGATGCGGAGCCTCATCTACTATATGGGCTATTGCGAGGACCGGCGGGAGATAGCGGGAGACGACGACGAGCGGAACAAGTGGCAGGGGCTCATCGAGCTGTTGACTCCGGTGGCCAAGGGGTACGTCACCGACCGGGCCTTTGACATCTGCTCCACCGGGGTCCAGGTTTACGGCGGCTACGGCTACATCAAGGAGTACCCGCAGGAGCAGCTTCTCCGGGACTGCCGGATCACTCAGATTTACGAGGGAACCAACGGCATCCAGGCCATGGACCTCCTGGGCCGAAAGCTCGGGATGAACAAGGGCAAGCCGGTGATGGACCTTTTGGGCGAGATGAACGGGACCATCAAGCAGGCCCGGGAAGCGGACCTGAGCGAGCTGGCGGAACGGTTCCAGAAGGCGGTGAACAAACTCGGCGAAGTGGGAATGCACATGGGCGCGTCCGCCATGTCCCCCCAGGTCCTGACGGCCTTCTCCTTTGCCCAACCTTTTCTGGAGGTCACCGGCGACGTGGTCATGGCCTGGATGCTTCTCTGGCGGGCGGCCATCGCCAAATCCCGGCTGGGCAAGAAGAAAAAGGACGACGTTTTCTATGAGGGCCAGATCAAGAGCGCGGAGTACTTTATCCACAACGTCATCCCCGTCACCACCGGGAAGATGATCGCCATCCTCGGCGGCAACGGCGCGGCGGTGACCATCGCCGAGGACGGCTTCGGCGCCAAATAGTCCGCTCTCACTACATTTGACAACCGCCACCACCACCGGGGCGGCCGGTCATCCGGCCGCCCCGGTCTCGTTGTGCCGGACGCTGCTGCTATTCGTCGCCCCGGCGGGCCAATTCCTCCGCCCGGAGGTCCTTTCTGAGGATCTTGCCGACGTTGGTCTTGGGCAGCTCGTCCCGGAACTCCAGCTCCACCGGCCACTTGTACTTGGCCAGTTTGCCCTGGCAATACGTCATGAGCTCCTCCCGGGTAGCGGTTTCCCCTTCCTTCAGGACGATGAAGGTTTTAGCGGCCTCGCCCCGGGTGGGATGGGGCACGCCCACCGAGCAGGCTTCCAAAACCTTGGGGTGCTCGTAGAAGACCTCGTCGATGTCCCGGGGATAGACATTGTACCCGCCGGAGATGATCAGGTCCTTTTTCCGGTCAACGATGTAGAAGTAGCCGTCCGCGTCCATCTTGGCGATGTCGCCGGTGTGGAGCCACCCGTTGTCGGTGAGGACGTTGGCCGTTTCGTCGGGCATGTTCCGGTATTCCCGCATCACCTGAGGCCCCCGGATCAGGAGCTCTCCGGCCGTATCCACCGGCAGATCGGTGGTCCCGTCCTCGAGATCAACGATCCGGCACTCGGTGTCCGGCACCGGTACGCCGATGGAGCCGACTTTCCGCTGGCCGTTGAAGGGGTTGACATGGGTCACCGGCGTGGTCTCGGTGAGCCCGTATCCTTCCACGATGACCGAACCGGTGCGGGCCTCGAAATCCCGGATCACCTCCACCGGAAGAGGCGCGCTCCCGGAAAAGCAGCCTTTGATGGAAGTCAAATCGCACTTCCCGATGTCCGGGTGGCTGAGAAGGTTGATGTACATGGTCGGGACGAGCGGCGCGAAGGTCGGCTTGAACTTGGTGATGGCCTCCATCAGCGGTTCAGCCTGGGGCCGGGGGACCAGGATGTTGCCCCAAGCCGCGTAAATCGCCAGATTCATGGAGGTGGACAGGCCGAAGACGTGGAAAAACGGCAGAGCCCCCAGCATGGTCTCGGTCCCGGGGGCGAAGGCCGGAAACCAGGCCAGGACCTGCTGAACCTGGCGGCTCAGATTGCCGTGGGTGAGCACCACTCCCTTGGACACGCCGGTGGTTCCGCCGGTGTACTGGTACATGGCCACGTCATCGAAATCGAGGGCCACCGCCAGCGACGACGGCGGATATTTGCCAAGCAGGGGGCGCCAGGCGTAAACATCCTCGGCCCCCTTGACATCCGCGGACAGCTTCTTCTTCTTGGCCACCAGGGGAAAGAGCAGGTTCTTGGGAAAGGGCAGATAGTCGCCCATTCGAGCGTAAACGATCTGCTTGATCTGGGTTTCGGGCCGGAGATCGATCATCCGGTTGGCCAGAAGGTCCAGGGTGATCAGGACCTTCGATCCGGAATCGTTGAACTGGTGGGACAGCTCACGGTCCGAATAAAGCGGGTTGTTCATCACCACCACCCCGCCGATCTTGAGGATGGCGTAATAGGCGGCCACGCAGTGGATGGTGTTCGGCAGCAGGATGGCCACGGCGTCGCCCTTCTGAACGCCGAAGTCGGTAAGCGCCGCCGCAAACCGGTCAACCATCTCCTTGAGATGCCGGTAGTCAAGCCGGTACCCCTGGAAAATCAGAGCCGGATTGCCGGGGAACCGGGCCGCCGACCGATCCAGGAATTCGGGGAGACAGACGGTTTCATAGTCAACGGCATGGGGCACGCCTTCCTCGTAATGGGCCAGCCAGGGTCGGTCCGCATAAGGTGTCGCTTCGGTCACGGTTCCTCCTTTTCCCTTGTGTTCAGATAACGGTCATGGTAGTTGAATAAATCCGGCGATGGTCGAGCCCCATCGCCGGCGCATTTTTTCCCTTGACTCTGATCGATTCTTCTGCTACCAAAATGAATGAACATTCATTCATTTTGATGTTGGGATTAACTATACAACCTGTGAAAGGAGATGGAAAGTAAAAAATGGAACCCGTGCTCACTCCGCCGGCAGAGGTGACCCTTCTGGGCATCCCAGGCGCGTTCTGGTCTCTCCTCATCCCCGCTCTCGGCGTGGGGATTTTCACCTACATTATCGCCAAACGCCTGGCCCCCATCGTCCTGTCCGCCCCGGACCACCGGACCGATCGGATCGGCGAGCGGCTTTACGCCCTGATCACGCTCTGGCTGGGCCAATTCAAGCATCCCCGGTACCGTCTGGCCGGAGTGCTCCACATCATCATCTTCGCCGGCTTCATCATCCTGTCCATCCGCTCCATTTCGCTGGTGATCATCGGGGTCTCCGACGACTTCGTCTTTCCGGGGCTCGGCGGCGTCCTGGCACACCCTTATAACATCCTCAAGGACTACGCCGCCACCGCCGTCTTTGTCGCCTGTATCATCGCCGGGGTCCGCCGGGCGGTCTTCAAGCCGGCCCGCTACGCGGTGCCGCCTCAGTACGGCAAGGACCACACCGGCGAGGCCATCTTCGTCCTCTTTCTCATCTGCACCCTGCTGGTTTCCGAAAGCCTTTTCGAGGCCACCGAGATCGCCGCCGAGGTCCAGGCGGGCTATCCCGTGGAGCCCCTGGCGCCGCTCACTCTGGCCTGGCTTTTCAAGGCCATGGTCGGCGCCGCCCATCCCGATACCTTAAACGGGCTCCACGTGGTCTCCTACTTCATCCACGATATCACTTTCTTCTTCTTCCTCTGCTTTCTGCCCCTGGGCAAGCATTTTCACGTCATCACCTCCATTTTCAATGTCTTTTTCATGAAGCTCGACCGGGGCACCATCAAGCCGGTCCGGCACGGGGTGAGCGAGGATGAGCTGGACGACCTCGAATCCTTCGGCGTCAAACAATTCGAGGACTTCACCTGGAAGCATATCCTCGATTTTTACTCCTGTGCCGACTGCGGCCGGTGCTCCGACCAGTGCCCGGCCAACGCCGTGGGCCGCCCGCTTTCCCCTCGGTTTATCACCATCAAGGCCCGGGATTACGCCTTCTCCCACTATCCGCTCCGGGGCGATTTCAAAAAGGGCGAACCGCTTATCGGCGGGATCTACACCGAAGACGAGATCTGGTCCTGCACCACCTGCGGGGCCTGCGAGGAAGAGTGTCCCCTGACCATCGAGTACATCAACAAGATCGTCGATCTCCGGCGGGGGATGGTCGATGAGGGCAACGTCCCTCAATCCCTCCAGAAGCCGCTCCAGTCCCTGGAAAAGCGGGGCAACCCCTACGGGAAGATGGAGAAAAAACGGGCCGACTGGACAAAGGACCTCGGCAAGGAAGAGGGGATCGAGGTCAAGGTCCTCGGCAAGAAGGCCACCGCCGATACCCTCTATTTCGTCGATTCGGTCACATCCTACGACGACCGGATTCAGGCCATCGGCAAGTCAACGGCCCGCCTTCTGACCGCCGCCGGGATCGATTTCGGCATCCTCGGCCCGGCCGAGAAGGACTCGGGCAACGAGGTCCGGCGGTTTGGCGAGGAGATGCTTTTCATGTCCCTCCGGGACCAGAACACCGACGCCATCCAGGCCGCCGGGGTCAGTCGGATCATCACGGCCGATCCCCACGCCTTTAACACCTTCCGGAAGGACTACACCGGCCTGCCCCCGGTCACCCACATCAGCCAGTTTCTGGCCGAGCTTCTCGCGGCGGGCCGGCTCCCCCTGAAATCGGCTGACCCCGACCGGGTTTACACCTACCATGACCCCTGCTACCTGGGCCGGCACAATCAGATATATGATGCCCCCCGAGAGGTCATCGACGCCATCCCCGGGGTCCGCCGGGTCGAAATGGAGAAATGCCGGGACCGGTCCTTCTGTTGCAGCGGCGGCGGCCTCTACCTTTTTTATGAGCCGGTGGAGGACAAGCGGATGGGCCAGGCCCGGGTGGAGATGGCCAAGGCGGCCGGAGCCAACGTCATCGTCACCGCATGCCCCTTCTGCATGGTCAACATCGAAGACGGCATCAAGACCTCCGGCCTGGAAGGCGAAATCGAGGCCATCGACCTCGCGGAGCTCATCGACGCTCACCGGCTGGATCAGTCGCGCTAAAGGTTCCGGCCCCCGGCCGCGACCTTTGAAATATCGGATTTATCGGCAACATCAACCGCATTTTGGAGGAACAACATGGAAATTCTGGTATGTGTCAAGCGAGTCCCCGACACCTCGGAAAACGAGATCGAGATCAATCGCTCGGGCTCCGACATCGAACGGGACGACCTCGTCTATTCGGTCAATGAGTGGGACAACTACGCCGTGGAGGAGGCCATTCAGATCCGGGATAACGTCGGCGGATCGGTCACCGTGGTGACCGTCGGCGACGAGGATGCCGAAGAGGTCCTCCGCCGGGAAATGGCCATGGGCGCCGACAACGGCGAACTCCTGTCCGACGAAATCTTTGCCGGCACCGACGGCCGGGGGATCGCCACCGCCCTCAAGGCGGCCGTGGACGCCGGAAATTACGACCTCATCCTCACCGGAGCCCAGGCCGAAGACGGGGCCGGTCAGGTGGGCGGAATGCTGGCCGCTCTCCTCGACCTCCCCTTCGCCTCCCTGGTCAACCGGATCGACGTCGAAGGCGACAAGAAGATCAAGGTCGGCCGGGAGATCGCCGGCGGAAACCAGGAGATGAGCGAGATCGACCTGCCCTGCGTCCTCTCCATCCAGACCGGCATCAACGAGCCGCGCTACGTGGGCATCCGGGGCATCCGGAAGGTGGCCTCGGTGGAGATCCCGACCAAAAGCGCATCCGATCTCGGGCTGTCCGCCGAGACGGCCGGCGAGGCCGGAGCCCGGGTCAAGCGGCTCGACTACTTCATCCCCGAAGCCGGCGAGGGCGCCGAGATGCTCGAAGGCGGCACCGACGAGATCATCGAAAAGCTCATTGACATGCTTAAATCCAAAGGAGGGTTGAAATAATGGCACAAGATATCTTTGCCTACATCATCCACAAGGACGGCGTCCCGGACGACACGGCCACGGAGCTGCTGGCGGCGGCCAAGGCCATCGATCCCGCCGCCAGCGTCACCGCCGTTCTGGCCGGCGACGGCGACGGTCTCCAATCCGCCTGCGACGCGGTGGCGGCGGCCTATCCGGCGGTCTGGAAAATCGATAACCCGGCCCTGGCCTACCCCAACGCCGAGGTGATCCGCCGGGCTCTGGTCAATATCATCCCCAAGGGCAGCATCGTTTTGCTCCCCCATGAGCACTTCGGCATGGACCTGGCCCCCGGCCTGTCCATCAAGCTCGACGCGGCCTACGTCCCCGACGTGGTAACCATCGAAGGGCTCGAGGGCGAAACCCTCAAGATCATCCGGGAAGAGTACAGCGGCCAGGTGAGCACCCACGTCGCCTGCACCGTGTCAAACGGAGCCGTGATCACGGTCCGGGCCGGCGCCTTTGTTCCGGACGAGGGCGCCGCCGGCGGAACCGTGACCGACAAGACCGGCGAGGCCGGCGACCTGGCCGAGACCACCCGGCGCTACCTCGAAACCATCGAAGCCGAAGTCGGCGACGTGGACATCACCAAGTCGGAGGTTCTCGTCTCCGTCGGCCGCGGCATCGAAGACCAGGACAACCTCGAGATCATCAACGAGCTGGCCGCCGCCATGGGCGGCGACGTCTCCTGCTCCCGGCCCATCGTCGATGCCAAGTGGCTGGAAAAATCCCGGCAGGTGGGCACATCCGGACAGACCGTCAAGCCCAAGGTCTATCTGGCCCTCGGAATCTCCGGCTCCTTCCAGCACATGGGCGGAATCAAGGGCAACCCCTTTATCGTCGCCGTCAACAAAAACCCCAAGGCCCCCATCTTCCAGGTGGCTGACGTGGGCGTGGTGGCCGATATCCTCGAGTTCGTGCCCGAGCTGACCGAAAAGATCGAGGAAGCCAAGTAGGGCATTGATCGTCATTTCGGCCACCGTGTATTCCGGTCGACTGTCACCCCCCGCCAATGGGGCGTTGCCATGAATATGGAGACCTACGAGGTTTTCAAAACCTCGTAGGTCTGATTATACTGGCGTGCAACGCCCCGAGGAGCGGCGAAACCACCATTTTGAGTTGTAGAGGCGGACATAAGTCTAAGTGGCCGCCCTGGCCCTCCGTGCCGCCTTGTCCATACAGGCTAACCACGGGGGGTTGCCCCTACGATCCTGAACCAGCCCAAACGTTGATCATGGCCCTTTCGGATTTTGAAACCGAGCAGCCCGCCGTGTATGTGGGGCCGGTATTTGATCGACCTTTTTCCGCGATCATCA
>CAZWGY010000086.1:0-12713 GCA_964633575.1 uncultured Desulfobacteraceae bacterium | reverse complement strand
CGGGCGTGGATGTTTACACCCACGGTGAAATGCTGCCGGCCAACTGCTATCCGGCATTCAAAAAGCACGGCCATTTCGTGGGCAACTACGGCGGGTCGTGGTGGCATCAGAACAAGGAATTCGAATCCTTCAACGGCCCGATCGTGCTGACCACCAACTGCCTGGTCCCTTTGAAAAAGGAGAACACCTATCTGGACCGGCTGTTTACCACCGGCGTCGTCAGCTATCCCGGGGCACAACATATCGAGGACCGGCCGGGAGGCGGGAAAAAGGATTTTTCCGCGGTGATTGAGCGGGCCAAATCCCGCAAACCGCCGGAGGAGATCGAATCCGGCAAGATCGTGGCCGGTTTCGCTCATCACCAGGTGCTGGCCCTGGCCGACAAGGTGGTCGATGCCGTGAAGTCGGGCGCCATCAAGCGGTTCGTCGTCATGGCCGGGTGCGACGGCCGGCAAAAATCCAGGAGCTATTTCACCGAAGTGGCGGAAAACCTGCCCAAGGACACCGTCATCCTCACCGCCGGATGCGCGAAATACCGGTACAACAAGCTGAACCTGGGCGATATCGGCGGGATCCCCCGGATCCTGGACGCCGGCCAGTGCAATGACTCGTACTCCCTGGCGGTGATCGCCCTGAAGCTCAAGGAGGTCTTCGGGCTGGACGACATCAACGAGCTGCCCGTCTCCTACGACATCGCCTGGTATGAACAAAAGGCCGTTGCGGTGCTCCTGGCCCTCTTGCACCTGGGCGTCAAGGGCATGCGGCTGGGACCGACTCTTCCGGGTTTTCTGTCCCCCAACGTCGCCAAGGTCCTGGTGGAAAAGTTCGATATCAAGCCCATCGGCACGGTTCAGGAAGACATCGACGCCATGATGGCCGGCCGATAAAACCCTTTCCATAAAATCCCATGACGTGGCCCCCCGAACAGTATTTTGGGGGGCCATGATTGTTTTGAATTGTGATTAATCGCGATTTTTGTGATGGGCAGGATGTCCTTGTAAAATCCCTATTTACCCCGATCCTTGTCGTTTTTCTCCTTTCCCACCGTAACCGGACCTGATACAATGGCAACCTGAATCGATGACTGTTTCTCTAAGGATAGGGCGCCATGTTTAAATTCCCTTACGGCAACGCCGATTTTTACAAAATCAGGACTGAAAACAATTTTTTCGTGGACCGGACCGGCAAACTGCCCCTGCTGGAAGAGGCTGGAAGCGCCCTGCTGTTTCTTCGGCCGCGCCGCTTCGGCAAGAGCCTCTGGCTGTCGGTGATGGAAAATTATTACGATGTCAACAAGGCCGACGAATTTGAAAGGCTGTTCGGCGATCTCGCCATCGGAAACAATCCGACGCCGCTTCACAACCGGTATCTGATTTTGAAATGGAATTTTTCCACCATTGCCGCATCCGATGACGATGCCGAGACGCGGCAGGCCATTCATAACTGCATCAATGGCGCAATCGAGATATTTCAATCGGATTATCGGGATATTCTGCAATACGAGATAGCGAGGGATAAGAACGACGCGCTGAGTTCATTGTTGTCCGTCCTGGCGGCGGTCAGAAACATACCCTATAAAATACTTCTCCTGATCGATGAATACGATAACTTCGCCAACGAGGTGTTGATGGGCAGTCCGCCCGGAACCCAGGAGCGGTACGAGCGGCTGATCAAAGGCGAGGGCATGTTGAAAACCGTCTTCAAGGCGGTCAAGGACGGCATGGAGGGCCGAGGCATCGACCGGGTTTTCATCACCGGGGTGTCGCCGGTGGTGATGAGCGACCTGACCAGCGGCTTCAATGTCGCCGAGGACATCTATCTGCTGCCGGAATTCAACGATTTGTGCGGGTTCCGGGAACCGGAGATCGCCGACGTCCTGGAGCGGGTCGGGGAAGCCTGTGGGCTTTCCGATGAAAAAATCGTTCAGGCCCTGGACATGGTTCGAATCTTCTACAACGGCTACCGCTTCACCTACGCCGCCGCCGACCGGCTCTACAACCCCACTCTGATCCTCTATTTCCTGAAAGCATTGCAGCGGGACTGTCAATATCCCCGGCGAATCCTGGACGCCAACCTTGCCATGGACAAGGCCAAGATCGCGTATATTTCACAACTTCCCCAGGGCGCGCCGGTGGTGTCCGAGGCCATGAATGAGGGGGAAGCTCTTGTGATCCCCGAACTGGCGGACCGCTTCGGGATCGAAGAGATGCTCAAAGAACACCACGACCGGACGTTTATGATCTCGCTGCTGTACTATTTCGGGGCCCTGACCCTGGCCGGCCGGCGCACCGAGTATGAAGAACTGATCCTGGAAATCCCCAACCTGGCCATCCGCCGTCTTTACGTCGAGCGGCTCCACGAAATGATGCTGCCCACGGCCGGCGACATGAACGAGGCCGGCCGGGTGGCGCGGCGGTTGCATCAAAAGGGCGACATCGGCCCGCTTTGCGAGTTCATCGAACAGAAATTGTTCCCCGTGTTCGACAACCGGGATTACCTGGGCGCCAACGAATTGACCGTCAAGACGCTGTTTCTGACCCTGCTTTTTAACGACACCTTTTACATCATGGATTCGGAACCGGCCCTGAAACGCGGCTACGGCGACCTGATCATGCGGGTCCGGCCCGACATGCGCCATTCGGCCCTGCTGGACATCCTGATCGAGTTCAAATATCTGTCTTTGGGCAAAAACCGTCTCATCGGCGGGCAGGTGCGGAAGATGAGCCGGGAGGCATTGACGGCGTTGAAGCCGGTCCGGGAAGGGCTCGACAATGCCCAAAAACAGCTTTCACAATACCGAAACACCCTTGCGGACATCTACGGCGCCGGCTTTTTGAAATTGCGGACATTTTCGGTGGTCTCGGTGGGATTCGAGCGGCTGGTCTGGCGGGAAGAGGGCTGACCGGCATCCGATGGACCCTGTTCAAACCGACGATAAATTGACCATACTGGTTGTGGATGACGAACCCAACATCCGCAAGACCCTCTCCTATTGCCTCAAAGCCGATGGTCATGCCGTCGTCGCGGTGGGCAACCCCGCCGATGCCCTTGGGGAGGCCAAATGTCGGTCCTTCGACCTGGCCTTCGTCGATCTCCGGCTGGGGGCGGAAGACGGCATGGACCTGATTCCCCGCCTGTTGGCCGATTCCCCCTGGATGAAGATCGTGGTCATCACGGCCTACGGTTCCATCGAAAGCGCGGTGGAGGCCATGCGGCGCGGGGCCGAGGATTACATTCCCAAACCGTTCACCCCGGACCAGGTCCGGCTGCTGACCCGCCGTATCGCCCGGATTCGGCGGCTGGAAATTGAAATCGTCGCGTTGAAGGCGGACCGGGAAGGGCCATCCCCGGCGATGCGGCTCCAGAGCGCCAACGCCGCCATGCGGCGGGTCATCGACACCGCCCGGAAGGCCGCCGCATCCGAGGCCATCATCCTCCTTCAGGGGGAAAGCGGCACGGGCAAATCGGCGCTGGCCAAGGCCATCCATCACTGGAGCCCCCGGGCGGCCCGGCCCATGGCGACCGTGTCCTGCCCCGCCGTTCCCGCCGATCTGCTGGAAAGCGAACTCTTCGGGCACGTCAAGGGCGCGTTTACCGGCGCGGTCCGGGACAATCCGGGCCGGATCGCCGCCTGCGAGGGCGGGACCCTCTTTCTGGATGAAATCGGCGATCTTGCCCCGGCGGTACAGGTTAAGCTCCTCCGGTTCATCCAGGACAAAACCTACGAGCGCCTCGGCGATCCGACGCCCCGGGATGCGGATGTGAGAATCATTGCCGCCACCAACGCCGATCTCGGTCAGCGGGTGGCCGAGGGCCGGTTCCGTGAGGATCTTTTCTACCGGCTTAACGTGATCCCCCTGACCGCCCCGCCGCTCCGGGAACGGCCGGAGGACATCCCGCCGCTGGCCGCTGAATTTCTCGCCCATTTCAGCCGAACCAATCATAAGCCGCTCCTCGGTTTCACGGCCGAAGGCGAAGCGGCCCTCAACGCCCACTCCTGGCCGGGCAATATCCGTGAACTGCGCAACGCCGTGGAACGGGCCGTGATCCTGTGCGGCGGCGACCGGATCGGGGCCGGGGACCTTCCCGGCCATATCGCTCCCGCCCGGGCCGTCCCCGCCATCGGAGACCGGCTCCCGCTGGCGGAGATCGAAGAACTGCACATCCGACGGGTCATGGCCAACACCGGTTCCCTTCAGGAAGCCGCCGACGTGCTGGGGATCGATCAGGCCACCCTCTGGCGGCGGCGGAAAGCCTACGGCATTTAGCCGCCCTGCCGCTCTTGCCGCCTTGCATTTTGCAAGGCGGCCCCCATTTTCGCCTTTCAAAATTCAAGGCCAACCCCGGCCCGTCATTTTCAAATCTTTAACAATCCAATCGGTTAAGTTTTGGCATGTCTGTTGCTATCCTGCTTTGGGGCGCCAACGGATACCGAAAGGAGGGTCGCGGCCCATGACGCTGAAACAGAAACTGCTGATCGGATACGGAGTGGTCTTTGCCCTCATGGGCCTGGTGGTGGCGTGGGCGGTGACGAATCTCGTCTCCCTGGGCAATGCCACCGACGCCATTCTGAGCGAAAACTACAGGTCCATCCTGGCCGCCGAGAACATGGTGGACGCCCTGGAGCGTCAGGACAGCGGTATTCTGCTCATGTTTCTCGGCGACACCGAAAAGGGCGTCTCCCAGTTCAGGGACAACGAGGCGGTGTTCCTGGAATGGCTGGCCCGGGCCAAGGACAATATCACCATCGAGGGGGAGGCGGGCATTGTCGATTCCATCGAAGCCGCCTATGCGGCGTATCGGCGGATGTTTTCTTCCCTGACGGATTTGGGAGCGGGGCGAATCGAACCCACCCTGGCCACGTACCAGCAGCAGGTTCACGCCCTGTTTTTCCAGGTGCGGGATGTTTGCGTCCGGCTTCGGAACCTCAACGAGGAAACCATGTACGCCGCCAGTCTGGAGGCGGGACGGGTGGCCAACCGGGCCATTCTTTCGACGGTGCTGGTGGCGGCGGCGGCCCTGATCGTGGCGCTGATTTTCAGTTGGCTTCTGGCGGAACGGATTGTCCGGCCGATCCGGGGCTTCATGGCGGCTTCGAGAAAGATATCGGAGGGGGATTACGCCGTGGAGGTCCCGGTGGAAACCTCGGACGAGCTGGGACGTCTGGCCGGGGAATTCAACCGGATGTCCGCCCAGCTCGCCCGATACCATGAACTGAACATCGACCGGATCATCGCGGAAAAGGACAAGGGGGAGGCGATTCTTTCCAGCATCGAGGACGGCCTGGTGGTCTTCGATTCGTCGCCGCGGATCACTGCCCTGAATCCCGCCGCCCGCCGAATCCTGGGGACGGGGTTTTCCGATCCGTCGGCCCGGTTGTGCGCGGAGGTGGTTCCGGCCGAATCGGTCTGCGATTTGATCCAACGAACCGTCGATGCCGGTCGCCCGCCCGACCTCCCCGATGAAGACCGGATCGTCTCGTTCTCTCAGGGGGAAGAGACAAGCCACTATCTGTTTTCCATCACGGTCATTCGTGGCAGCCGGGATCATCGGCTGTCGGGCGTCGTGCTGCTGCTCCGGGACGTCACCCGCCTCAAGGAGGTGGAAAAGCTCAAAAACGAATTCGTCATGGCCGCATCCCATGAACTGCGCACGCCGCTGACCAGCCTGGGTATGAGTGTCGATCTGCTGCTGGAGCACGCGGCGGCCTGTCTGTCCGAAAACGACCGGGAACTCCTGCGGGCCGCCCATGAAGAGGTCCACCGGATGCAGACCCTGGTCAACGATCTGCTGGACCTGTCCAAGATCGAGGCCGGCCACATCGAACTGGAATTCGAACGCGTGCCGGTCCAAACTCTGTTCGACCATGCCGAAGCCCTGTTCAGGACCCAGACGACCCGGAAAGGGGTGCGGTTCGAAACGACGATGGACGAGGTCCTGCCGGACATCCGGGCCGACGCCAACAAGATCGTCTGGGTTTTGAGCAATCTGATTTCCAATGCTCTGCGCTACGTGGACCGGAACGGCCGGATCGGGCTCGCGGCCCGGGGGATGGGGCCGTTCGTCCACCTGTCGGTGGAAGACGACGGGCCGGGCATACCGCCGGAATACCAGTCGCGGATTTTCGACAAACTCGTCCAGATCAAGGGCCGGGAGCCGGGCGGGTCCGGTCTGGGCCTGGCCATCTGCAAGGAGATGGTCCGAGCCCACGGCGGCGCCATCTGGGTGGAATCCCGGCCCGGCGAAGGCAGCACATTTACCTTCACCTTGCCGGCCTTAAAGGGGGATATATGAATTCGGAACAACAGCACGCCGAGATTGCGCGGGATCGCTCCCAGTTGCGTCGCCTGCGGGAACACCGCGAATCGCTGATTCGAAAACGGGAGCTGGCGGAAAAACTCCGGCAGCAAAACGTCAAAGCAATCCAAAGCCAGGGAGACCCGGCGTCGGAAGAGGAACGGATCCAGGCCGCCGAAGCGCGCTACGCCCGGGAAACGGCCGGGATCGACGCCGATCTCAACCGGACGGAAGACCGGATTCAGGAGATTCGGTGGCGGATAGAAAAGACCGCCGGACGGATTCTGCTGGCCGACGACGAAAAGAACATCCGGCTGACGGTATCCCGGGCACTGGAACCCTTGGGGATGCCCATCGAAACCGCGTCCGACGGCGAGGAGGCCCTGCGAAAGCTTGAAGGAGAGGGCTTTTCGCTCCTGCTGCTCGACCTGAAGATGCCCGGCATGGGCGGCATGGAGGTGCTGGAAACGGTCCGACGGCGGTGGCCCAGCGTCCTCGTCGTCATCCTGACGGCTTACGGCAACATCGACATCGCGGTGGATGCCATGAAGATGGGGGCCGCGGACTTCATCCAGAAACCCTTCAACCCCCTGGAGATCCGGGAGCTGACAACCCGGGTGCTCCAGCGGGGCCATCTGCCGCCGCCCGCGGGCGAAAGCCCCTCGAGCTGAGGAAGTGTTGCAATTCATGACGATCCGAAAACGAATGCTCAAAGCCCACCCGGCGGTCCTGGTGCTGGGGAGTTTTATCCTGGCCATGATCGTGGGCGCGCTGCTGCTCAAGCTGCCGATTTCCACCCGAGCCGGGAACATTTCCTGGATCGACGCGATGTTCACGGCCACCTCCGCCGTGTGCGTCACCGGCCTGATCGTGGTGGACACCGGAAGCTATTTCACCGTGTTCGGTCAATGCGTGATTCTCGGCCTGATCCAGATCGGCGGTCTGGGCGTGATGACCTTCTCCGTGACCCTTTTCCGCTGGATCGGGCGGAGCGTTTCGTTTCGGCAGCGAATGGTCATGCAGGATCTGTTCGCCCATACGCCCCGTGAGGACATCTTTCGCCTGGTCAAAAGCATCGTCTTGTTCACCCTTCTCGCGGAACTGGCCGGCGCGGCCCTGTTGACGGTCCACTGGACCGGGGAATTTCCCTTGCCCCGGGCCGTTTATATTGCGGTTTTTCATTCGGTGTCCGCCTTTTGCAACGCCGGATTCGCCCTGTTTTCAGACAGCATGATGCCCTACAGCGGCAATATTTTGCTGAACCTGACCGTGTGCGGCCTGATTATCGTGGGGGGCATCGGTTTCCCCGTGCTCTACGACATCCAATCGTGGTTTCCCCGGAAAATAAGACGACAAAAGGTTCGGCTGCTGGTTCAGACGAAGACCGTGTTGCTGACCACGGTCATCCTGATCGTTGGCGGCGCTTTGATCGTTGCTTTTCTGGAACCCCGTGCCGGGGGGGAAGCAAAAACCCTGTCGCACCGGTTGCTGGTTCCGCTGTTTCAATCCATCACCTGCCGGACCGCCGGGTTCAACACGGTGGACATCGGCTCGCTCGGGGACGCCACCCTGGCCCTGATGATCTTCCTCATGTTTTTCGGAGCCTCGCCGGGTTCCTGCGGCGGCGGCGTCAAGACCACGACGCTGGCGCTGCTGACGGCCTTTACCGTGGCCCGGATCCGTAAGCAAAAACGCGTCAACCTGTTCAAAAAAAGCATCCCTCACGAAACCGTGACCCGGAGCATGTCCCTGGTTCTGGTCTCCATCGGGATCATCGGCCTGGTGTTGTTCATGCTCCTTGCGGGAGAACCGACCGCCGCTATCGAGGCGTCGGTTCAACAACGGCCGTTTCTGGCCTATCTGTTCGAAACCGTGTCGGCCTTCGGCACCGTGGGCTTGTCCATGGGCGCGACGTCGGAACTGAACTCCTGGGGCAAGGGATGGATCATATTAATGATGATCATCGGCCGCGTGGGCGTGCTGACCTTCGCCTATATCATCGTCGGCGCCGGCGCGACCAACGGCGTCGAACACGCCGAAGAAAATCTGATGATCGGATAGACGAAAGGAGAAAACAGGCATGAAGCGATTCGCCGTCATCGGCCTCGGCAATTTCGGCTTTTACGCCGCCAAGGCTCTGTTTGAAGACGACAACGAAGTGATCGCCATCGACACGGATAAGGCTCGTGTTCAGGCCATCGACCCGTATTGCTCGGAAGCGGTGGTCATGGACGCCACCGACAAGGACGCCCTGAAGGCTCTGGGGCTTGAGACGACGGACGCGGTGGTCGTCTCCACCGGCACCAACATCAGCAACAGCATCCTGATATGCCTTCACTTAAAGGAAATGGGCGTGAAAAAGATCCTCTCGAAGGCCCTCGACGACGACCACGCGAAAATTCTCAAGCTGGTGGGCGTCTCCGAAGTCATTCACCCGGAACGGGATATGGCGGTCCGCACGTCGCGAGGGCTGTCTCAGCCCAATATGCTGGAATTCATCCCCCTTGCCGATGAATTCGACCTCGTCCAAATGGGGTCGCCGAGGGCTTTTATCGGTAAGAGCTTGAAAGATCTGAATCTTCGCGCCAAATACAATGTCCACGTCATCGCCATAAAAGAGTTGGTGCCGGAAAACTTCATCCTTGTCCCGCCGGCCGATTTCCTGATCAAAGACAGCGATATCCTGATCATGCTGGGCAAAACAAAGGATATCCGGCGGATCAAGGAGCTGAAGTGAGAGGCTTTGCCTTACCGATAAACGAGGAGGAAAATCCCGTGAAAAAGCGCCCTGTACTGATCGTTGACGATGAAAAAAACATACGATTGACGATGCTTCAATCTTTGGAGTCGCTGGATGTTCCCGTCCAAACGGCCGTAAACGGCGAAGAGGCGCTGCGGAAGTTGGAAGAGGAACAATTCGGGCTGGTGTTTCTGGACCTGAAAATGCCGGGCATGGACGGCATGTCGGTTCTGCGCGAAATCAAGGAAAGCCGGCCGAAAACCCGGGTGGTCGTCATTACCGCTCATGGGACCATCGAATCGGCAGCGGAGGCGATGAAACTGGGCGCGGACGATTTCATTCAAAAACCCTTCAGCCCGACCGAGATTCGGGAAGTGGCGAACCGGGTTTTGGACCGTGAAATGCTAGACGAGGAAAGCGCTGTCGATTATCCTTCTCTAATCGAGCTTGTCAAACGCCATATTTCAGATCGCGACTTCGCCTCGGCCCGTGAAACGGCCCAAAAGGCCATCGCCGCCGATCCGACCCGGCCGGAAGCATACAATCTTCTCGGCACGCTTCTTGAGATCAAAGGCGACCCTTTAGAGGCTCAGAAATTCTACCGAGCGGCGCTGGATATCGATCCGACATTCGAATCGGCCCGGACGAACCTTGAAAGGACCACAACTTTGAACAAATTCGGCAAGATCGACCTGGGTCCGGACAATGGATGCAACGAGTCAAAGAAATAGAATACAAGCGAGGTGGCTGATGAAACATAGCCTGTATATTGTCGTCGTGGGGTGCGGACGATTGGGGTCTCATCTCGCGGACTGCCTCAGCCGGGATGGAAATGCCGTTGTGGTGGTCGACCGGGTTGAAGCGATGTTGAACGGTTTGTCGTCTGATTTCAGCGGATTCCGAATTAACGGCGACGCCACTCACATGGCGGTGCTCAGAGAAGCCAAACTGAAAAACGCCGACGTGCTCATTGCCACGACGCATGAAGACAATGTCAATCTGATGGTGGCGCAAGTCGCTAAAAAGATATTCCGCGTTCCCCATGTTCTGGCCCGGGTTTATGACCCAAAACGGGAAGAGGTTTACGCCCGGTTGGGGGTTGACACCATATGCCCCACTTCGGTTGCCGCCGACATGTTCTTAAGCGCTGTGTCCAATGATGCAACGCCTCAAAAAGGAGCCGGACAATGAAAGTTATTCTCGCAGGGGGAGGGGAGACCCTGTTTTTTCTTTGTCGCAACTTCACCGCAAAAGGGTATCAGGTTGTCATTATCAATCGGGACAAAGATGAGTGTGTTAAGTTGGCGCGTCGGCTCTCAGCCATGGTGGTGTGCGGGGATGGCAGCGACGCGGGCGTTCTCGAGGAAGCGGGCGCAAGGGGGGCCGACGCCGTACTGGCCATCACCTCCAATGATCAGGACAACCTGGTGATTTGCCAGTTGGCTTCACTGAAATTCGGCGTACCAAGAGCCGTGGCCCTGGCCAATGACCCCGACAATGCGGAGATATTCGAAGAACTCGGCGTTTCCGCCTTCTCGACCACGCACATCGTTAGCAGCCTGATCGAGCAACGGGCATCTCTGGAACAGATTCTGAACTTATTACCGGTTGGGGAAGGCCGGGTAAATGTGACCGAAATTGTTTTGGATGCGGCCTCTCCGGTGGTCGGCAAATGCCTCAAAAACATCGATCTCCCTGAAAACGCATTGATCGCGGTCGTCATCCGTGACGACAGCCCCATGGTCCCCCGCGGAGAAAACGATCTTCAGGCGGGCGACCGGGTGGTGTTGATCACGCTCCCGGACAATCATGGCGCTGTTCTGGAGGCGCTGACCGGCGCGCAAAGGCAATAAAGAGGAGCAACCGGTTTGCGGGAAAAAGAATATCTAAGGAAACGCTACGCCGCCATCCTCTCTTCGATCGGCGTGATTCTTCTTTTGTCCAGCGTGGTGATGCTGACGCCGCTCGTTGTCTTGATATCGAATCCGGAAGAGACGGCGAATGCGCTGTCTTTTTGCTTGCCGGCCGGATGCCTTGTCCTGTTGGGAGGGGTCTTATGGCGGCGATTCAAGTCAGAGTTGAATGCAACCCTGTCGGTGCGGGAAGGCGGCATTATCGTCGTCGCCAGTTGGCTGACCGTCGTCATTTTTTCCGCATGGCCTTTTGTCTCCGTGCTGGGGCTTCCATATTCCAGGGCACTTTTCGAGTCCATGAGCGGGTGGACGACCACGGGCCTGTCGGTGGTGGATGTCGCCGCCGCGAGTCCGATGATTTTGCTGTGGCGCAGCGTTATCCAACTGGCCGGCGGGGCGGGATTGGCCATCATCATGATGTCGGCCATTATCGGCCCCGCGGGCGTGGGCATCTCCAGCGCCGAGGGCCGAAGCGATCAGCTCGTCCCCCATGTCCGGCAGTCGGCGCGTTTGGTCATAATTCTTTATACCGCCTATGCCGCGGCGGGTTCAATCGCCTATTGGATGGCGGGCATGTCTTTTTTTGACGCGGTCAACCATGCTTTCGCCGTTGTTTCCACGGGTGGATTTTCCACCAGACCGGAAAGCATCGGGTATTGGGACTCAGTCACCGTCGAGGCCGTCACGTTGCCGCTTATGCTGCTGGGCAACTTAAGCTTTGTCGCCGCCTGGTTCCTGTGGCGGGGAAAACTTCGTTTTGTGTTTAAAAATGGGGAAGTGCGGTTGCTGGCCGTACTGATGCCGCTGGCTGTCGCCGGCGTATTCATTTTTACGTGCCGAACCCTTTACCCTCACATTAGCAAAGCGCTGCGGGTCTCGGTATTTGAAATTTTTACGGCCATAACGACCACGGGCTTCTCGACGGTCGGCTATGGCAATTGGAATTCTTTTGGCGTGTTTTTGCTCATCAGCCTGATGTTGATCGGCGGCGGCACATGTTCCACGGCCGGCGGCATAAAACAGTTCCGCATCTATCTTCTGTCTAAGCTGCTTTTCTGGGATATCAAACGCCGCTTCATTCCAAGAACCGCCGTTAACGAAGTTCCGATATGGGAAGGAAACAGGCGAGTTTTTGTGGATGACGCCAGGTTTCGCCAGGTTGCGGTGTTTGTTTTCCTTTACATGGTCGCCTACGGGCTGGGGGTCCTGATTCTGTGTTCTTATGGGTACAGCATGCGTGATTCTCTTTTTGAATTCGCTTCCGCCCTGGGGACCGTCGGGCTCTCCGTGGGGGTGACGTCAGCGCAAATGCCCGATGGCGCGCTGTGGGCGGAAATCATCGCCATGTTTCTCGGACGCCTTGAGTTCATAGTCGTGATCGTCGGTTTGATCAAAATCGGCAAGGATGCCCGCCTGATGGTATGACCTTCATATAAGCAGGGAAGTTTAGGTGAAAATCGGAAAAAGTTTCACCCTGATCCCGCCGGCCGATTTCGTCATCAAAGACAGCGATATCCTGATCATGCTGGGCAAAACAAAGGATATCCGGCGGATCAAGGAGCTGAAGTGAGGGGGAGCGCATAGGGCCAGAAAGGTTCTCCTTCGATTGTGAGAGTTTCGGTGTATGCCCGGTGTTCCATCTGGAAAAAACTAGGACAACGTTTTCGCTAACATATAAATGTGTGTTTATCGGGAAAATCCATGCCGTCCGTGCTCCAACAATGCAGAGCCGCGACCGTGAGGGAGCGTCTCGGCGAGCCGAT
>CAZWGY010000085.1:0-12724 GCA_964633575.1 uncultured Desulfobacteraceae bacterium | reverse complement strand
TTCAAGCTGGAGCGGTATTTCGCCGCCCATGAGTTTAACCTGCCATATAACCTCTGCGCCTCTGATTGCGAATCGATGTCGGTCCGGGAGCTGCTGTCCTTCGAGCCCGGCGCGGCGGACCAGTTGGGGGACTTCCGGCTGGGCTACACCGAGTCCCGGGGTGCTCCCGCCCTCCGCCGGGCGATCAGCATGATCTACAACGGGATGGACCCGGATGGGGTCCTGGTCCACACCGGCGCGGAGGAGGCGATCTTCGGGTTCATGGCGGCGGTCCTGTCGCCGGGGGACCATCTGATCGTCCACTGGCCCTGTTATCAGTCCCTGGCCGAGGTGGCCCGGTCCATGGGGTGCCGGGTGACCCGGTGGGAGGCCCGGGAGTCGGCCGGCTGGGCCCTCGACCCGGACGAGCTGAAAGCCGGGATCGGCCCGGCGACCCGGGCGGTGGTCATCAACACGCCTCACAACCCCACCGGCTACCTCATGGACCGGGAGATTCTGGACGAAACCGTCCGGATCACCCGGGACAACGGCCTCATCCTCTTTTCCGACGAGGTCTATCGGGAGTCCGAGCATGACCCGGCCGACCGGCTCCCGGCCGCCTGCGAGCTTTCCGAGACGGCGGTCTCCCTGGGGGTGATGTCCAAGACCTACGGCCTGCCGGGACTCCGGATCGGCTGGATCGCCACCCGGAACCGGGGGATTTACGAGAAGATGTCCAGCTTCAAGGATTACACCACCATCTGCAACAGCGGTCCGGCCGAGCTTCTGGCCGAGGTGGCGCTCCGCCACCGGGGACGGCTTATCAACCGGAACGTCGGGATCATCCGACGGAACCTCGCCCTATTGGATGACTTCTTCGACCGGCACCGGGACCGGTTCGCCTGGCACCGGCCCAAGGCCGGGCCCATCGGGTTTCCAAGGCTTATAAGCGGGAACGTGGAGGATTTTTGTCGGCGGCTACGGGATGAAAAGGGGGTGCTCCTGTTGCCGGGGAGTTTGTACGACCATCCGGGGCCGCACTTCCGGATCGGGTTTGGCCGGCGGGATTTCGGGGAGGGGTTGGGGCGTATGGAATGAGCCGGGGACCCGCCGGGGATCCGGTTTGAGCCGGCAAAGACCTCCGGGGTTTTCAAAACCCCGGAGGTCTTTTTTTATCACCGCCTCCGCTCGTCGAGGACCTCGACGATGTGGCGGACGTCCATCTTGCCGCCTCGCTTGACGGCTCCGCCCCGGAGCTGCATGACGCAGCCGGGGCATTCGGTGACGATGGTTTTAGCCCCGGTCTTTTCGAAGTCGTCGAGCTTCCGGGCGAGGATCTCGGCGGAGATGTGGGGAAACTTGCTCGAGTAGGTCCCGCCGAAGCCGCAGCAGGTCTGCTCCTCTTCGGCCGGGACGAAGGGAATGCCGGCCCGGCGGATCATCGCCTTGGCCTGGTCGGCCATCTTCACCCCCCGGCAGAGGTGGCAGGGGGCGTGGAAGGTGACCGATCCGGCGTCGTCGTCGGGCGGGAGAAAGGTTTCTTCGGTCACGCCGAGGACGTCGTGGAGGTAGGCGGAAAAGGACATCACCTTCTCCGAGAAGGCCTCGGCCGCCGAAGCCGCGCCGGGGACATCGGCCAGAAGGCGGGGGTAGGCGTTTTTCAGGTGAGCCGCGCAGGAGGCGCAGAGGGTGACGATCTGGTCGTACCGGTCCGGGTTGATGGCCGCGAGGTTCTGGCGGGCCACGTCCCGGGCGGCGGCGGCTTCGCCCATCATGGCCACGGGCAGGCCGCAGCAGGATTGAGCGTCGGGAAACTCGACCGCGGCCCCGGCGTCGGCCATCAGGGAGACGGCCGCTTCGAGGTGCTCGGGGTAAACGAAATCCTGGACGCATCCGGCAAAGAGGGCCACCCGGCTTTTGGGCGCGGTCACCGTCGGGGCGATCTCCGGCCACCGGTCCCGGAAAGGCCGCTCGGCAATGGCCGGGAGCGCCCGGAAGCCGTGGTCCTTGTCGAGGAAGTGGGGGAGATGGCGGATGTAGGGGGTGCCGTCGGTGACGGGCCCCTGGAGCTTTTCGGCGGTCCGGAGGGCCGCGTGGAAAAGGCGGCGGTGGCGGAGAACGATCCCCAAAAGCCGCTCGGTGACGGGGTGGCCGTCTTCGTCCTGAATCCGGGCGTGGACCGCCTTGATGATCCGGGGCAAATCGATCCCGGCGGCGCAGACCGCCTTGCAGGCCTCGCAGTTGATGCAGTTCTGGACGATGTTCTTGGCCTTGTCCCGGCCGTGGAAAAAATAGGTGAGGATGAGCCCAATGGCCCCGATGTAGATGTGGCCGTACTGGTGGCCGCCGAGCATCCGGTAAACCGGGCAGACGTTGGCGCAGGCTCCGCAGCGGACACAGCGGAGCACCTCGGAGAAAATCGGGTCCTTTGCCAGAGCCCGCCGGCCGTTGTCCAGGAAGATCACGTGGGAGATCTTCCGCCCGCCTTCGGCCGCCGCGCATTCGGGGGTCCCGGTGATCCAGGTGACATACGAGGTGATGATCTGGCCGGTGGCGTTCCGGGGTAGTGCCCGGAGGACCCGGAGGGCGTCGTGGAGGGTGGGGGTGAGCTTTTCGATGCCGACCAGGGCCACGTGGACCCGGGGGAGCGTGGTCACCAGCCGGGCGTTGCCCTCGTTGGTGATGATCCCGAGGGTCCCGGTGTCAGCGATGGCGAAGTTGGCGCCGGTGATCCCCATGTCCGCTTCGACATAGCGCTGGCGGAGCTCCCGGCGGGCCACCTTGACCAACTGCTCGATGTCCGACTCCTGGGACTTGCCGGTGACTTCGGTGAAAAGGTCGGCCACCTGGTGCCGGGAGAGGTGGATGGCCGGCATCACCATGTGGGTGGGGCCTTCGTTCCGGAGCTGGATGATCCACTCCCCGAGGTCAGTCTCGGTCACCGTGAGCCCGGCGGCTTCGAGGTGGTGGTTGAGGAGGGTTTCCTCGGCGGTCATCGACTTGGATTTGACGATCTTCCGGACCTGGTTGTCCTCGGCGATCCGGGCGATGAGGGCGTTGGCGTCGTCGGCGGTTTCGGCCAGGTGGACGTGGACTCCGGCCGCTTCGGCCTGGTCCTTGAATGCCTCGTAGAGTTCGTCGAGATTTTTTAAGGAGCTGTCTTTGGCCTCGGCGATCTCCCGGACCAGGGCGTCGATGTCGATCCCGGCAAAGGCGTTTGCCCGCCCGGTCCGGTAGGCCACGGCGAAGTTGTCGAGGGTCTGGCGGAGAAAGGCGTTGTTGAGGGCTCCGTCGGCCGCCTTTCGGTATTGGCGCAGGGTCTTGGCGTGCTGCATGGTCAATCCTCCCAGAGCAGGATGTGGAGCGACAGGGGGCCGTGGACCCCCAGGGTGAGGACCCGCTCGATGTCGGCGGTCCGGCTGGCGCCGGTGATAAACGCGGTGTAGTCCGGCGGCGAGCCCATCCGGTCGGCCAGGTCCGCTTCCAGGTCGTAGCCGGTGGCCCGGAGCCGGGACAGGGGCAAGAGGGCGATGTGGACCTCGCTGATCATGGTGGCCAGGCGGACCGCCTCGGAGGACGAGCCGATCATCAGGGTGCCGGTGTCGGCGATGGCTCCGTCGGCAACGGTGACGCCCACGTCGATGCCGGCCAGATGGGCCCGGAGGTCATCGTCGGCCAGGACGATCCCCCGCTCCTCGCAGAGGGCCTTGAGCCGGTCCCGGTCGCCCGGGTCGAGGCCGGGGGCGGCCATGACCTTGGCCTGTTTGGTCTCGCAGAGGTCCCCGGCCTTCGGGGACAGGGGAGCGTCACAGCCGGAGACCAGGAGCTGGCAGGCCTCTTTTTTTTCGCAGAGGTCCACGGCGTATTGGAAGGCGGCCTCGGGGGAACTTACCTCGGCCACGATGGCCGACACCCGCTCGGCGTTTTCCCGGAAGGCGGCGACGGTTGCGTCCGTCTGATTCATAAGCCTATCTCCTTTCTAATCTCCGGAGCCGATTACTGCCCGAAGAACAGGGCGGGCAGCCAGGTGATCACCGGCGGGAAGAGGGCCATGATCCCCAGCCCGATGAGCTGGAGAATGACAAAGGGCAAGATGCCCCGGTAAATGTGCATCATCGTGTACCCCTTGGGCGCCACGCCGGCGAAGTAGAAGAGCGCGTAGCCGAAGGGCGGGGTGACAAAGGATGTCTGGAGATTAACGCACATCAGGATCGAAAACCACAAGGGGTTGAAGTCCAGCTCCATGACGATGGGCATGAAGATGGGGACGGTGATGAGAAGAATGGCGGCCCAGTCGATAAACATCCCCATGATGAAGACGATTCCCATCATGATCCCCAGGACCACCCATCGGTTCAGCCCGCTGCCGATCATGAGGTCGGCCACCACGTCCCCGCCGCCCATGCTCAAAAAGACGGTGGAGAAGAACTTTCCGCCGATGAAGAGCATCATGACCATGGCGGTGGTCTTCATGGTGCTGTAGGATGCGTCCCGGATGACGGGCCAGTTGAGCTTTCGGTTGGCCGCCGCCAAAAGGGCCGCGCCCAGGGCGCCCAGGCCGGCTGCTTCAGTGGGGGTGGCCACCCCGGCGAGGATCGTGCCCATCACCGCCAGGATCAGGGCCAGGGGCGGGATCAGGGACTTGAGGGTCATTATCCATTTCTGTTTGGCGGACCATTTGCCGGCCTCCTCACGGGAAATGGGCGGCCCCAGCTTCGGGTTGATGTTGCAGCGGATCAAGATGTAGAGGAAGTAGAGACCGGCGAGGATCATACCCGGAAAGATCGCCGCGGCGAAAAGGTTTCCCACCGACGTCTCCTTGAGGCCGGTGAGACCGCCGTAAACGACCATCATGATGGATGGCGGGATGAGAATCCCCAGGGTCCCGCTGGCGCAGATGATCCCGGAGGTCATCTCCTTCTGGTATCCCTTGCTGAGGAGCGCCGGGGTGGCCAGAAGGCCCATGGCCACGACGGAGGCTCCGATGATCCCGGTGGTGGCGGCGAAAACGGTGCAGACCAGGACCACCGCCAGGCCCAGGCCGCCCTTGACGGCGCCCAGGACGATGTAGAGGGCATCGAACAACTGGTTGGCCACCTCCGACCGGTCCAGGAGCTGGGCCATTAGAATGAATAAAGGGATGGCCACCAGCACGTAGTTCTCCATCAACCCCCAACAATTGTTGGCGAACATGTCGAACAGGATGCCAATGTTCCAGCCGTTGTCGATGAGCCCGAACAGGGTCGCCACCCCGGCCAGGGTAAAGGCCAGGGGGTGCCCCAATAGAATGAGCAAAATCAGGACCACGAACATGGCGATGGTCAGCATTTCAAGACTCATGGTCGTACCTCTTTACTGGGTTTGTGAGCTGTGGGGGGTGATCAGGGTCCGGACGTGCTTGAGCATGTTGGAGATGCCCTGGATGAACAGAAACAGAAAAGCCACGGCCATGATGATTTTGATTGGCCAGATGGGCGGAGCCCAAGATGTGGAATTGAGCTCATTGGATATCGTTGAGGTGTAGGCGTACTTCATGGCGCCCCAGGTCATGAAGAGATATACCGGGGTGAAGATGCACAGGTAGGAGATGATCCCGATGACGGCCTGGGTCTTGGCCGGGAGCCGGCCGGTGACGATATCCACCTTGACGTGGCCGTCGGCGTTTTCCATGAACGACAGTCCCAGCATGTAATGGATGCCGTAGAGAAAGGCGGTGACCTCGAACCCCCAGATGGTGGGAGAATTGAAGGCATACCGCATAAAGACCTCGTAGATGACGACGATCAGCAGCGGGTAGATCACAAACGAGGTGATCTGGCCCTGTTTTTCGATCACGACGTCGATGCCCTTGATAACCGCATTGAGCATAACGGAGTGTCTCCTTTGAAAGGGGGCCCTGGGAAGGCGATCGGCGTCCGCCCAGGGCCCCGATGGGGATTAACCGATCTCGCCGATCGGCATGGCGTGGGGGACGGCTATTTCATGCACTCGTCGATCCGGCCTTCCTGGATGATGGTGTCGTAGGGCCAGGGAGTGGCGCCGATCCGGGCGTCGCGCCATTCCGCAAAGGAGACCTTGAACTCTTCCTGGGAATCGAGGACTTTTTTCACAAAGGGGTGCTTGGCCTTGACTTCTTCCAGGTAGGTCTTGGCCGTCTTGGTGAACTCGATGATGGTTTCCCGGTCCATCTTCACGATTTCGACCTTCTCCTTGAACCGGCGCATGGCCTCGGCATTCAGGCCGTTGATCCAGTTGTAGGCCCAGAGCTGGGTCTCCTTGGCGCAGATGTCGATGATCCACTTCAGGTCTTCGGGGAGCTTTTTGTAGGAGTCCATGTTGAAAAACAGGCCGCACTGGATGCCCGGTTGATGGATGCCCGGCTGGATGACGTATTTGGTGATCTCGTCGAAGCCCATGGGATAGTTGATGGCCGGTGAGGAGAACTCGGCCGCGTCGATAACGCCCCGCTCGAGGGCCAGATAGACCTCGCCGCCCGGCAGGGGGCTGACGGAGGCGCCCATTCTATTGAGGATGTCCATGGTCCAGCCCGGCGTCCGGACTCTCATGCCCTTGAAGTCGGCCAGCTTGGTGGCGCGCTTGTTGGAGAAAAAGCCCATCTCCTGGCCGCACTGGCCGCCGGGCAGGGCAAAGAGATTGAACTTCCCGTAAAGCTCCTGCATCATCTCGAGGCCGCCTTTTTCATACAGCCAGATGTTGTATCCCTCGCCGTCCAATCCCATGGGAACGGAGGCAAAGGCCACGAAAGCCTCGTCTTTCCCCTTCCAGTATCCGGGCCAGTCGTGACCGACGTCGGCCGAACCCTTGCTCACGGCGTCTAAGGACTGCATGGCCGGAACCAGCTCCCCGGCGGAAAAGGGCTTGATGTCGAGCCGGCCGGCGGATGCCAGGCGGACGCTGTCACAGAAATGGGTGGCGATGTCGTAGAAAAGCAGTCCCTTGGACCATGGCATGACCATCTTCCAGCGGACCTTGTCGTCTGAAGGCTTGAAGCTTACCCGCTTGGCGATCTCATGTCGGGGGTCCTCGCCGAACTTGCCCCGCTTTTCGGCGGCAATGGCGACATTGGCGATCAGGCAGGCCGCGATGAGCAGGCTCAGTCCCAGGATGAAGGCTCGTTTCATTCGGTGTTCCTCCTTATTCGATTTGGGTTGATCTATCCGGCGTTCATCTGAAAGTTTGGGCAACGGGGTTGCCCGATTCGGTGTCCCACCCCCTTTCCTTGACGGTTTATCCACCGCCCATCCATTAATCCCTGGATGGACACTATCCAGCTATTCCACAAAATCCGCCCGTCCGGCCAGAGCCTCGGGCGGATCAATGGACCATGCCGGCCATCAGGGCCAGTCCCGTCAGCATGACAATGAGCGCGGCCCGTGTCCGGGCAAATGCCAGTGGTATGTCGGGTCTAATAACCATTGGTCGTACCACTTCTAAGTCACCGACTCGCCGGTTGTCAAGAGGAAAAATAAAAAAGGCTTGAAAAATGTTTAATTGACTGATAGATGGATGGGTCATCGATGAATGAGCGCCGTTCAGGGCTGTCCATCGGTCTTAAATATATTGGTCATACCAAGTTACAGAAAGCCTCGGCCGCCCGGCCGGGGCGGCAAAGGAGAGGGGCATGCTCAGTCAATCCGTGATCGCGGAATTGTCGGAAATCGTTGGCCGGGAGAACCTGTTCACCGACCCGGCCGATCTGGTCACCTATTCCTATGACGCCGCCGTGCTCGACGCGGTGGTCCCGGCCGCCGCCGTCCGGCCGCCCACGGTGGAGGCCCTGGGCCGGTGCGTCCGGGTCTGCAACGAAAACCGGCTCCCTTTAACCGTCCGGGGGGCGGGGACGAACCTGAGCGGCGGGACCATCCCGGACCGGGGCGGGGTGGTGATCCTGACCAACGCTCTCAGCCGGATCATCGAAATCAACGAGGCCGACCTTTACGCCCGGGTCGAGCCGGGGGTGATCACCGCCAAATTCGCGGCCGAGGTCACGGCCCGTGGGCTGTTCTACCCGCCCGACCCGGGGAGTCAGGCGGTATCGACCTTGGGGGGCAACGTGGCGGAAAACGCCGGAGGGCTCCGGGGCCTCAAGTACGGGGTCACCCGGGACTACGTGATGGGGCTCTCCTTTTTCGACACCGACGGCGGGCTGGTGAAGACCGGGGCCCGGACCGTCAAGTGCGCCACCGGCTACAACCTTTGCAGCCTGATGGTGGGCTCCGAGGGCACCCTGGGGGTCTTAAGCGAAATCACCCTGAAGCTGATCCCCGTCCCGGCTCATCAGAAGGCGATGATCGCGGTTTTCGACCGGATCGACGGGGCGTCGGAGACGGTGGCGGCCATCATCGCCGACCGGATCGTCCCGGCCACCCTGGAGCTCATGGACAACTTCACCATCAAGGCGGTTGAGGAATACAGCCACGCGGGGCTGCCCACCGACGCGGCGGCGCTTCTCCTGATCGAGGTGGACGGCCATCCGGCTCAGGTGGAAGAAGAGGCCGACCGGGTGGAGGCCCTCTGCCGGGCCGGCGGCGCCCTCCGGGTTCAGGTGGCAACGGACGCGGCTGAGCGGGACAAGGTCTGGGAGGCCCGGCGGAGCGCCCTGTCGGCCCTGGCCAAGCTCCGCCCCACCACCGTCCTGGAGGACGCCACCGTCCCCCGGAGCCAGATTCCGGCCATGATCCGGGCCATCGGTGAGATCAGCCGGGAGTACGATCTCCCCATCGGGACCTTCGGCCACGCCGGGGACGGCAACCTCCACCCCACGATCCTCACCGACCGCCGGGACAAGGCCGAGTGGAAGCGGGTGGAGCGGGCCATCGAGGCCATTTTCGACCGGGCACTGGCCCTGGGCGGGACGCTGTCGGGCGAACACGGCACCGGGATCGCCAAGGCCTGCTTTCTGGAAAAGGAGACGGGGGCCGCGGCCATCCGGTTTTCCCGCCGGATCAAAAAGGCCCTCGACCCCAATGGGATTCTCAACCCCGGCAAGATCATAGGAGCGGCATCATGACCGACGTAACTCAACTGGCGACTCTGATCCGGGAGCTGGAGGACCAGCTCACCGTCTGCATGAAATGCGGGATGTGCCAGGCGGTCTGCCCGCTCTACGACCAGACCGGGCGTGAGGCCGACGTGGCCCGGGGCAAGCTCGCTCTCCTGGACGCCCTGGGCCGGGAGATGCTCGACGACCCCGAAGGGGTGAGCGAGCGCCTGAGCCGATGCCTCCTCTGCGGCTCCTGCGCGGCCAATTGCCCGTCGGGGGTCAAAGTCCTCGAAATCTTCGTCAAGGCCCGGGCCATCCTGGCCGGCTACATGGGCCTGCCCCCGGTCAAGCGGGCGGTGCTCCGGGGGATGCTCGCCCACCCCGGCCTCTTCGACCGGCTGGCCGAATGGGGCGGTCGGTTCGGGAGCGTCTTCAGCAAGCCGGTCAACGAGATGGTGGGGACCTCCTGCGCCCGGTTCACCGCGCCCCTGGTGGGCGACCGTCACTTCGTGCCCCCGGCCCGGACCCCCTTTCACAAAATCCAACCCCGGCTGGACACCCCGGCCGGCGCGTCGGGCCACCGGGTGGCCCTCTTCGTGGGCTGTCTTCTGGACAAGCTCTTTCCCCGGGTGGCCGAGGCCACGGTGTCCGTTTTGGGCCATCACGGGGTGGGGATTCAGATGCCCGACGGCCAGGCCTGCTGTGGAATCCCGGCCATTTCATCCGGTGACCTTAAAACCTTCGAGCGGCTCGTCCGTCATAACCTGAGCCGGTTTGACGAGACCCGTGTCGATTATCTGGTCACCTCCTGCGCCACCTGTACGGCGACCATCAAGGAGATCTGGCCCATGATGACGGCCGATCTCCCCGACATCCGGGACCGGGTCCGGGCCATCGCGGACAAGACCCTGGACATCAACGCCTTTCTGGTGAACCAGGTCGGCGTGGCCGCATCGCCGGACGCCCCGAAACCGGACGCCATACCGGTTACTTACCATGACCCCTGTCATCTGAAGAAGTCGCTGGGGGTAGCGGCCGAACCCCGGACGCTGATCCGGGCCAATCCCGGCTACACCCTTCGGGAGATGGCCAAGCCGGACTGGTGCTGCGGATTGGGAGGGAGCTTCAACCTCCAGTACTACGAGACTTCCGCGGCCATCGGGCGGAAAAAGGCCGAAGCCATCCAGGCCGTGGAACCGGCGGTGGTGGCCACCGGCTGCCCGGCCTGCATGATCCAGATCTCCGACATGCTCTCCCATGCCGGGGCGAAGATCGCCGTGCGCCATCCGGTGGAGATCTACGCGGAAACCATCACGGCGGACGAGACCGACTGATGCCACTAAACCTCAAACCCATCAAACCCAAAAAGATCTCTGATCAAGTCTTTGATCAGCTTCAGGAGCTCATCAACCGGGGCCAGCTCAAGCCCGGAGACAAGCTCATGCCGGAACGGGAGCTGGCGGAGACCCTGGAGGTGAGCCGGACCACGGTCCGCAATGCCATCAGCCGGCTGGTTTTCATGGGCCTTCTGGAGCACCGCCAGGGCCAGGGAACCTTTGTGCGGTCCCCCGCCGCTGACGAAGACAACCCCCTCGTCCGGGCCATGGACGCTCAGAACGCCACCCTCGAAGACCTCCTCGAGGTCCGGATGGGGCTGGAGTGCAACGCCGTGGCCCTGGCGGCCCAGCGGGTGGACGACGAGGACATCCGCTTCCTCGAGGAAAGCTTAAACGAGATGCAGACCGAGGTGGCATCGGGCCGCCTGGGCACGGAAGCCGACGTCTCCTTCCACATGGCGGTCTCCTACGCCACCAAGAACCCGGTCCAGATCCATATCATGCGCTCGTTCTACGACTTCCTTTTCTGCGGCATCCGGGAGAACCTCTATTACCTCTACGAGGAAGAGTCCCGGATTCAGAAAATCATCGCCCAGCACCGGGCCATCTTCGAAGCCATCCGGGACCGGGACCCTCAAGCGGCCCGCCGGGCCATGGAAACCCACATCGGCTTTGTCCTCGAATTCTTTCGGAACCGGGAGGCGGAGGGGAATGGACGGACTTGACCGCCCCTCGGCGGAATCTTATTATCAGGTGATAACCGGCGACGTTCCGCCGAAAGCCCGGCCATCGAAGGCCGGAGAAGAGGAGAGACGCCATGATGACCCTTCAGGACGTCCAAAACGACTTCGACCTGACCAACGTCATTGACTGGGAGATGACCCCGGAAGATGCCGTGACCCTCTATCTGGAATGGGGAAACAACTGGGCCCGGAGCAACTACGTTATCCGGGGAAAGGATGACGTGGCCCACTATTTCGTGGTCAACACCTGGGAGACCCCGCCGGTGGTCTATCTCATCCGGCGGAGCTCTGAGGAAGCCGTCGAGCTGGCCAGGACCGAGATGCCCGACGCGATCCGGGATGCTTTTATGGAGTCCATCGGCCACAACAAGGGGGTCTATTCCACCGAGGGCGTAGTCCGGGACTGGCTTAAAGCCGAGCTCGGGGCCGCCTGACGCGGATGAGCGGGGGCGACCAGGCAAAGCATCTCCCTCTCGACCGTCTGCGGGAGGCTCTCGACCGGGACCGGGCCCGAGGTGCCGCCATCGTCTTTACCAACGGCTGCTTCGACCTGATTCACGCGGGCCACGTCCGGTATCTGACGGCGGCCCGGGCCCTCGGGGACCGGCTGGTGGTGGGGGTCAACTCGGATGCCTCGGTCCGGACCATCAAGGGAGACCGGCGGCCGATTGTCGAGGCGGTTCAGCGGGTGGAGGTGCTGGCGGCCCTGGCCTGCGTGGATTACGTGACCGTCTTTGATGAGCCTGACCCGGCAACGCTGATCCGGACCCTCCGGCCCGACATTCTGGTCAAGGGGGCTGACTGGTCCGAAGACGAGATCATCGGCGCGGATGAGGTGATCGCCCGGGGCGGCCGGGTGGCTCGGGTCGATCTGGTGCCGGGGATATCCACGTCGGAGATCATCCGACGGGTCCTGGCCGCTTACGGGGAGGGGTCACAATGATCTTCAGCCGGCGCGACGGCGTCACGATGATGCGGTTTCCGGCCCTGGAACGCCGTGGAATGGTCCGGCACGCCGTGTTTACCCGTGAGGGGGGTGAAAGCACCGGCCCCTTTGCCGGGCTCAACACCGCTCTGAGCGTTGGGGATCGGCCGGACGCCGTCCGCCGGAACCGGGAGGCCATCCGCCGCTGCCTGGGCGGCGGCCGGCTCTGCCTGGTCCGCCAGGTCCACGGGGACACGGTCCGGATCGCCGGTCCGGGGAAGCCGGACGGAGGGGAGGCCGACGCCCTGGTCACCGACCAGCCCGACCGACTCCTGGTCATCCAGGTGGCGGACTGCCAGCCGGTGCTCCTCTGCGATCCGGTCCGCCGAGTGGTCGCCAACGTCCATTCAGGGTGGCGGGGGAGCATCCAGAACGTGGTTGGCAAGACGGTGGCGGTCATGGTGGATCGGTTCGGGGTTGATCCCCGGACGGTGGTGGCCGGGATCGGCCCGTCACTCGGCCCCTGCTGCGCGGAATTCATCCACTACCGCCGGGAGATCCCCGAACCCTATTGGGGGTATCGGGACGGGGCTTGCCGGTTCGACTTCCGGGCGATCACCCGGGACCAGCTCCGGGCCGCCGGCCTGGCTCCGGCCAACATCCACGACAGCGGAATCTGCACCCGCTGCAATCCCCACCTCTTTTATTCCTACCGGGGGGCCAGGATCACCGGCCG
>CAZWGY010000084.1:0-12739 GCA_964633575.1 uncultured Desulfobacteraceae bacterium | reverse complement strand
TTTGCCCCTACGATCATGAATCAGGGAACGCACCGGCGCGATGAATCAAGACCTCCGAGGTTTTGGAAACCTCGGAGGTCTCTTGCCGCACCGGTGCGAGGCCGGCTCGGGCTCATCTCCATGCCGGAATCATCCCCACGCGCGAGGCCGGCCCAAACATTGATTGTTCCAAATGATAATGCTGAACCAACTTGAAGGAAAACGATTTGTTCTTTGTATTGAAAATAAAGGGAATGAAGCATCTTTGGAGAAATGGAAGATTTACCAATGCATACCGGATGAAGACGCTGAGAAATACCATGAAATTCGGGTCATTGATGAAGAAGGGGAAGACTACTTATATCCATCTGAATATTTTTCAAATATATCCTTGGAGCCGTCCATTGCGAAGATGTTTTTAATGCAACATTCAAACAGTGAACAAAGCTGAAGACCAAAAACATCAGCCCCTGCCAAGCTCCCCAACGAAAACCCTGACACGGAACACCCCCATCAACCATGCCCAAACGCACAGACATTCATAAGATCCTGATCATCGGGGCCGGCCCGATCATCATCAGTCAGGCCTGCGAGTTCGACTACTCGGGCACCCAGGCCTGCAAGGCGCTCCGTGAGGAGGGCTTTGAGGTGGTCCTGGTCAACTCCAACCCGGCCACCATCATGACCGACCCGGAGATGGCTCACCGGACCTACATCGAGCCGGTGACGCCGGAGATGGTCGCGGCCATCATCGAACGGGAGCGGCCCGACGCCCTCCTGCCCACCCTGGGCGGCCAGACCGGCCTGAACACCGCCATCGAGGTGGCCCGGATGGGCACCCTCGAACGGTTCGGGGTGGAGATGATTGGGGCCTCGGTGGCGGCCATCGAAAAGGCCGAGGACCGGGACCTTTTCCGGAACGCCATGGAGGCCATCGGCCTGAGGGTCCCCAAAAGCGGTATCGCCAACTCCATGGCCGACGTCTGGGCCATTGCCGATGAGATCGGCTATCCGGTCATCGTCCGGCCGAGCTACACCCTGGGCGGGACCGGCGGCGGGGTGGCCTACAACCCCGAGGAGCTCGACACCCTCTGCCGGGCCGGCCTCGACGCCTCCTTTATCCACCAGGTGATGCTGGAGGAGTCGATTCTCGGCTGGAAGGAGTACGAGCTCGAGGTGGTCCGGGACCGGAACGACAACTGCTGCATCATCTGCTCCATCGAAAACATCGACCCCATGGGGGTTCACACCGGCGACTCCATCACGGTGGCCCCGGCTCAGACCCTTTCCGACCGTGAGTATCAGGCCATGCGGGACGGGGCCATCGCCATCATGCGGGAGATCGGGGTGGACACCGGCGGCTCCAACGTCCAGTTCGCCGTAAACCCCGAGGACGGGGAGATGGTGGTCATCGAGATGAACCCGCGGGTCTCCCGGAGTTCGGCGCTGGCTTCCAAGGCCACCGGCTATCCCATTGCCAAGATCGCGGCCAAGCTGGCCGTGGGCTACACTCTGGATGAGCTCCCCAACGACATCACCGGCGAGACGGCGGCTTCCTTCGAGCCGACCCTCGACTACTGCGTGATCAAGATTCCTCGCTGGACCTTCGAGAAGTTCCCCGAGACCGAGGACCTCCTCACAACATCCATGCGGTCGGTGGGCGAGACCATGGCCATCGGCCGGACCTTCAGGGAAGCGTTGCAGAAGGGGTTGCGATCCCTTGAGATCGGCCGGTTCGGGTTCGGGGCCGACGGCCGGGACGCCGCCGATATCGAGGGCCGGCCCCCGTCCAATGACGAGATCGTCCGGAAGCTGGTGGTCCCCAACTCCCAGCGGATTTTCTACCTGCGCCACGCCCTGGTTTCCGGCATGTCGGTGGACGACATCCACGCCCTGACCCGGATCGACCCCTGGTTTCTCCACCAGTTCGCGGCCATTGTGGAGATGGAGCGCGGGATCGCCGCTGCCGGGGGCCTCGACGGCCTCACCGACGCGGAGCTCCGGACCGTCAAAACGGCCGGCTTTTCCGATCATCAGATCGCCCATCTGACCGGTTCCACCCCTGATTCGGTGCGAGGTCGGCGGGCCGAGGCGAAGATCCGGCCGGTCTATAAGCTGGTGGACACCTGCGCGGCGGAGTTCGCGGCGGCCACCCCGTATTACTACTCCACCTACGAGACCGAGACGGAGGCGAGGGTCTCCGACCGCCGGAAGGTGATGATCCTCGGGGGCGGCCCCAACCGGATCGGGCAGGGGATCGAGTTCGACTACTGCTGTGTCCACGCCTCGTTCGCCCTCCGGGAGGCGGGGGTGGAGAGCATCATGGTCAACTCGAACCCCGAGACGGTGAGCACCGACTATGACACGTCGGACAAGCTCTACTTCGAGCCCCTGACCCTCGAGGACGTCCTCCACATTGTCGAGACGGAGCAGCCCATGGGGGTTATCGTTCAGTTCGGTGGGCAGACGCCTTTGAACCTGGCCGTCCCCCTCCAGCGGGCCGGGGTTCCGATCCTCGGGACCCAGCCGGAGAGCATCGACCGGGCCGAGGACCGGAAGCTTTTCGGCGCCATGCTCGACGCCGTGGGCCTCGTATCGCCGGCCAACGGGACCGCCAGGAGCATCGATGAGGCCGTGGCCGTGGCCGAGCGGATCGGCTACCCGGTCCTCGTCCGGCCGTCCTACGTTCTCGGCGGTCGGGCCATGAAGATCGTCTATGACCGCGCCGACCTCCGGGATTTCGTCCGGCTGGCCATCCTGGCCTCGCCCGAACACCCGATCCTCATCGACCAGTTTTTAGAAGACGCCGTGGAGGTGGATGTGGACGCCATCGCCGACGGCCGGACCGCCATCATCGGCGGGATCATGGAGCACATCGAGGCGGCCGGGGTTCATTCGGGCGACTCGGCCTGCGTTCTGCCGCCGCACACCATCTCCCCGGAGATGATCGACGAGATCATCGGGGCCACCCGGGCCATGGCGGCCGAGCTCCGGGTGGTGGGCCTGATGAACGTCCAGTACGCCATCAAGGATGACCGGCTTTACGTTATAGAAGTCAACCCCCGGGCCTCCCGGACGATCCCGTTTGTCAGCAAGGCCACCGGGGTTCCCCTGGCCAAGCTCGCCACCCGGGTGATGCTTGGAGAATCCCTGGCCGACGTGGGCCTCACCGCCGAGGTGATCCCGACTCACGTCTCGGTCAAGGAAGCGGTTCTTCCCTTTGACCGGTTTCCGGACGTTGACACGCTGCTCGGGCCGGAGATGAAGTCCACCGGCGAGGTCATGGGGATCGATGCCCGGTTCGGGCCGGCCTACGCCAAGTCTCAGTTAGGAGCCGGCCAGAAGCTTCCCGAGGGGGGCACGGTCTTTATCAGCGTCGTGGACCGGGACAAGCCGGCGCTCCGGCCCGTGGCCGAGGACTTCCGGCGGATGGGGTTCGCCGTCCGGGCCACCGACGGGACCTCCCGTTATCTCACCGATTGCGGCGTGCTCAATGAGCGGATCAACAAGGTCTCCCGGGGCCGGCCCCACGTGGTTGATGCCATCAAAAACGGCGAGATCCAGCTCGTGATCAACACGGGACCGGGCGGGACCGCCCGGCGGGACGGCTATGCCATCCGGCGGGCCGCCATCAAGTACGGCATTCCTTATGCCACCACGGCCGCCGGGGCCGTGGCCATTTGCCGGGGAATCGAGGCGCTCAGGGAGGCCCGCCGGGCGGGCTTGACCGTTACCCCCATTCAGGCGTATCATGATCCGCGTTCGGAAGCGCGGAGGGATCGACCATCATCGGAGCGGGAGTCATGAACGACTACGACGACAAGCCCAGGGAAGCCTGCGGGATCTTCGGCATCCACGGCCATCCCGAGGCATCCAAGCTGACTTACTTCGGGCTTTACGCCCTCCAGCACCGCGGCCAGGAAAGCGCCGGGATCGCGGTGGTCAAGGACGGACGGCTCAACGGCCACAAAGGCATGGGGCTGGTGTCCGACGTCTTCGAGGGGCCTCACCTGTCGGCTCTGGCCGGCGAAACCGCCATCGGCCACGTCCGGTACTCCACCACCGGCTCGTCGGTCTTCTTCAATGCCCAGCCTTTCGTGGTCCACCACCGGCACCGGTCCTACGCCGTGGCTCACAACGGCAACATCGTCAACGCCCATATCCTCAAAAAGGACCTCGAGGAGGCCGGCTCCATCTTCCAGACCACCATGGACAGCGAGACCTTTCTCCACCTCCTGGTGAAAAACCTCAAGCTGGGCTTCGAAGGGGCGCTGGTGGAAAGCGTCAACCGGCTCCAGGGAGCCTTTTCCCTCGCCGTCCTCACCAGCCGGGGGGAGCTCATCGGGATCAAGGACCCTCACGGCTTCCGCCCCTTGTGTCTGGGCCACTTAAACGGCTCCTACATTCTGGCCTCCGAAACCTGCGCCCTGGATCTGGTCAACGCCGAGCTGGTCCGGGTGGTGGACCCCGGCGAGATCGTCATTATCAGCGACAAGGGGGTCAAGAGCATCAAGGCTCAGTGCCCGGCCCGGAGCGCGTTCTGCATTTTCGAATTCATCTACTTCGCCCGGCCGGACAGCAACATCTTCGGCCGGAACGTTTACCAGATCCGGAAGGCCCATGGCCGGCGCCTGGCCCGTGAGGCCCCGGTGGACGCCGACCTCGTCATGCCCTTTCCCGACTCGGGCAACTACGCCGCCATCGGCTATGCCGAGGAGTCCGGGATTCCCTTCGAGATGGGGATGATCCGGAACCACTACGTGGGCCGGACCTTTATCCAGCCCACTCAGAGCATGCGGGATTTCGGGGTCCGGGTGAAGCTCAACCCGGTCCGGGAGCTCCTCAAGGGCAAGGAAATCATCATCATCGAAGACTCCATCATCCGGGGCACCACCGTCAAGACCCGGGTCAAGGCGCTCCGGGAGCTTGGCGTCAAGCGGGTCCACATGAGGGTCTCCGGGCCGCCTCATCGGTTCCCCTGCCATTACGGGATCGATTTCTCGACCAAGGGGGAGCTCATCGCCGCATCCAAAACCGTTGATGAACTCCGGGATTATCTCGGCCTGGACAGCCTCTACTACCTGAGCCTCGAGGGGCTCCTGGAATCCACCGGAATCCGGAACCCCGAGGACAATTTCTGCAAGGCCTGCTTCGACGGCTGCTACCCGGTCCCCTTTGACGGGAGCTTGAGCAAGGACTGCCTCGAGCAGGGCATCGACGCGGAGGCCCCATGATCGACGACGCCCAGATCACCGACAATGTCGCAACCATCCAGGCCATCCTCAAACGGCTCCCGCTCCGTGAGGGCGAAAGCGAGCGGCTCGAAGCCCTGCTCCGGCTGAGCACCGTCCGGAAATACGCCGCCGGCGAGACGGTCATCGAGGAAGGGGAGCGGGACCCCTGGATCTATCTCCTGCTCTCCGGGGCTCTGACCATTCACCGTGAGGGCACCGAGATCGGACGGATCGACGGGCCCGGGGAGATTTTCGGCGAGATGCGGATGCTCGACGGCCGGGGCCGGTCCGCCACCGTGATCGCCAAAGCGGACGTCGTCTGCCTGGCGGTCAACCCATCCGCGTCAACCCACGGCTTTCCAGACGACGAGCGGGCCGGGATTCTGCTGCTCCTCTACCGGATTTTCACCGAATACCTGGCCACCCGCCTTCGGATCGCCAACGACGAGCTGGCCCGCCTTCGAAAGGCTCCGGACGCCGAGCCGTGAGCCGGACCGTCGCCTTCACCCAGCAGGCCACCAACGTTTTCTGCCATATCCTCACCGCCTGCAATCTCCGCTGCCGCCACTGCTACATCAACCCGGCCCAGCACGGCGACGCCACCCGGTCCCGAACCACCATCCGCGCCTGGCTGGCTGAAATCTTGAGCCGATGTCCCGACCCGGCCGCCGCCAACCTCGTGCTCCTCGGCGGGGAGCCCACCCTTCACCCGGATTTGGCCGGGATCATCCGTGACGCCCGGGGCCTCGGGTACGGCTCCATCACCATCGACACCAACGGCTACCTCTTCCACGACATCTTAGACCGGCTCGCCCCCGGCGAGGTGGACTATTTCAGCTTCAGCCTCGACGGCCCCGACCCCGAGACCAACGATCCCATCCGGGGCGACGGCTCTTTTGACCGTTGCACCGACGGCATCCGGGCCGCCGTCCGCAAGGGGGTTGCCACCAGCCTGATCTGCACCGTCAGCCGGGAGAATATCGGGGCGTTGGACCGGATGCCGACCCTCGTCCGGGACCTGGGGGTTGATCGGTTTTTCATCCAGGTGATCGGCATCCGGGGCCAGTCCGCCGGAGCCGGTGACCGCCTTCAACTGAGCCGGGACGAATGGTTTTACGCCGTCCCCCCGGCGGCCCGGGCCGCCGCCGAGGCCGGAATCACCGTCACCTACCCCAAGGTCTTTCTGGACCCCGGCGAGCCTTTCCAGTGCGCCGGGACCGCCGCCGACAACTACTTTATTTTCCCCAACGGCCGGGTTTACCGATGTCCGCTCTGCGAGGACTACCCGCTCCACAGCCTCCGCTTCGACGATGGCGGCCGTCTGGTTTCCACTCCGAGGATCAACGAGGCCGACCTCTTCCGGCTCTCCATCCCGGAAGGCTGCGTCATGAACCAGCTCATCCAGCCGGACAACATCGATTATCACGCCGACGGCACCCCCCGCCACCGGGTGGCCTGCTGCCTGCTTAAAACCGAAATCCGGGGGAACCGTGCCGGCGGATGACCCGACCGTCAGCCGGTGCCCGTGGGTGGACCTCACCAAGCCCGATTACGTGGCCTATCACGACCGGGAATGGGGCGTCCCGGTCCATGACGACCGGCGGATCTTCGAGTTTCTGACCCTCGAATCGGCCCAGGCCGGGCTGAGCTGGTACACGATCCTCAGAAAGCGCGAGGGCTACCGGGCCGCCTTTGCCGGCTTCGACCCGGCCGCCGTGGCCCGGTTCGGAGACGCCGACGTGGCCGCGCTCATGGAAAACCCGGCCATCGTCCGGAACCGGAAAAAGATCGAAGCGGCGATCCACAACGCCCGGTGCTTTCTGGAAATCCAGGAAGCCTTCGGATCGTTTGACGCCTATATCTGGCGGTTCGTGGACGGCCGGCCCCGGGTCAACGAGCTCCGGACCGGCGAGGAGATCCCGGCCCAAAGCCCCGAGTCGGAAGCCCTGAGCCGAGACCTCCGAAACCGGGGATTCCGCTTCATGGGACCGGTGATCGTCTATGCTCACATGCAGGCCACCGGCATGGTCAACGACCACCTCACCACCTGCTTCCGCCGGGCGGAAATCCTGGCGGATTATTCCCAATAGCCGGAGGAGTATCGCCCATGCGCTCCGATGCCCCCGACCCCATCCTGATCCTCGGCACCGACGCGGCCGGCAAGGATCACCTGGCCAAGCTCCTCATCCGGAAGTACACGGCGGCCGGTCACCCCGTCGAAACCCGGGAAGGCTGGTTTTCCGCCCCGACCCGGCCGGAGACCATGACCACCTCCGAAGACAAGGGCCGGGCCGCGCTGGCGGGGGAAGCGGTCTTTCTCATGACCTTCCGGGCCAACCGGGTCCTGATCCCGGCCGTCCTGACGGTCCTGGTCCGGCGGGACCTCCAAGCCTTCCGCCACCCCGGCACGCGCTTGATCGTGATAAGCCACACCGGCCTCCGGGTCCTCGCCTTTTATCTCGGCCACCGGTTTCCGACGGCCGACGAGATCCGGGTCCCCGCTTATCTCGACCGGGCACTCCGGGCCATTCCCCGAATCACCCGGGCCCGGACCGTGGCCCTGGACATCGACGACGCCGTCCGCCAGGCCCGGATCGCCCGGCGGCGCGGTGTCGGAAAAATGGACCCGTTCGACCGGTACATGGCCGGGAACAGTTACCTTTCCGAGCGCATCGAGGGCTACCTGGTCCGCCTGGGCGAAATCTATCTCGGCGCGGTCCGGGTCGAAAACAACGACCTGAGCGAGGCCGAGCTGATAGGCCGGGTCGAACGGGCCCTGTCGAGATGACCGACCCCATCGCCTTCCTCACCGCCGGCCTCGTCTTCGGCCTGTCCGCCGGGTTCGCCCCCGGCCCCCTGACCGCCCTGGTGATCGCCGAAACCCTCCGGCACAACGCCGTCGAAGGCGCCAAGGTGGCCTGCGCCCCTCTCCTCACCGACGCCCCGATCATCCTGGGGATCTACTTTATCCTCTCCCGGCTTCCCGACATCAATACCTTGGTGGGCATCATCTCCCTCTGCGGGGCCGGGTTCCTGACCTACCTGGGGGTCCAGAGCTTCCGGTTCCGGGGGACCGATGTCGAGGTGGAAACGGCCCCGGCCCGATCCATCCGGAAAGGGGTTCTGGTCAACGTCTTCAACCCGAACCCCTATTTATTCTGGTTTACGGTGGGGGCCCCGACCATCGCCAAGGCCCTAACCGTCAACTTCCTGGCCCTGGGGCTGTTTTTCGGGGGGTTTTACCTCCTGCTGGTGGGCGGGAAGATGCTTTTAGCCTTTTTGACCGGACGGTCCCGGGCCTTTCTCAACAGCACCGCCTACGTCTGGATCATGCGGGGGCTGGGGATGATGCTGTTGGTTTACGCGGCCCTCTTCCTGATTTCCGGACTACGGGATCTGGGGGTTGTGTTTTCAAACCCGGTTTGAGGCGAGCCGGCCTGACATAAGGACGGACCATGCTGAAATTATCCAAGTCGGAAAAACAGGATATTATCCGCTATCTGGAAGCGGACCGGGAGCTCCCGGAAAAGTACCGCTTTCTGCTCTTCGAAGACAAACGGGAGGTGGAGCTGGTCTGGAACGGAAAGACCAACGAAGTCTGCAATCTCGTGCTCCCGTTTCAGACCATCGAGCAGGTGGATGAGCCCCGGGCGGAAAAGCCGTCGGAAACGGCCATGCAGATGAGCCTCTTTGACGTGGATGCCCGGGGCCGGCAGCTCAAGGGCTGGACCAACAAGCTGATCTGGGGCGACAACAAGCTGATCCTGTCGTCGCTGAAAAACGGGCCGCTCCGTGAGGAGATCGAGGCCCAGGGCGGGCTGAAGCTCATCTACATCGACCCGCCCTTTGACGTGGGCGCGGATTTCTCCATGGACATCGAAATCGGCGGCGACACCTTCACCAAAAAGCCCAATATCCTCGAAGAAATCGCCTACCGGGACACCTGGGGCAAGGGGGCCGATTCCTTCATCGCCATGATCTACGAACGGCTGATCCTCATGCGGGATCTGTTGGCTGAGGATGGAAGTATTTATGTGCATTGTGATTGGAGGGTGACTGCATTTATTCGAAACATATTAGATGAAGTTTTCGGTGCTAAGCTTTTCCAAAACGAAATTATTTGGAAGCGGCAGTCGCCAAGCAGCAGTAAAGCCAGAGCAAAGAAATACAGCGCAGATCACGACACGATTTATTTCTTCACGAAGTCAGAAAATTTTCTTTTTAATAAGACATTCGGCGAGTATCCCAAGGAAGAAATTGAAAAACGATTTAGGCAAAGCGATAAACGAGGGCGTTACAAAGATGCTGAGTTGGCGACTTACTCACAGGAAACATTTGAACGGCTGAAAGCAGAAAATCGGTTGATTGTCACTTCAGGTGGGAAATATCGCTACAAAATTTATCTCTCTGAAATTGAAGGGGTTTTAGTGGATACCTTATGGGTAGATATTCCGGCAGTTAATTCGCAGGCTTTGCAGGCGACCGGCTATGCTACCCAAAAACCCGAAGCCCTGATTGAACGCATCATCAAAGCCTCTTCCAACGAAGGGGACCTGATCGCCGACTTCTTCTGCGGCTCCGGCACCACCGCAGCCGTAGCGGAAAAGCTGGGTCGCAAATGGGTTTGTTCGGATCTCGGCAAGTTCGCCATCCACACCACCCGGAAGCGGATGATCGGGGTCCAGCGGCAGCTCAAGAAAGACGGCAAGGACTACCGCGCTTTTGAGATTCTCAACCTCGGGAAATACGAGCGCCAGCATTTCGTGGGGATCAATCCCAACCTCCGGGAAGAGGAGCAGCGCCGGCAGTTGGCGGCCAAAGAGGCGGCGTTTCTCGATCTCATCCTCAAGGCTTACCGGGCCGAGCCGCTGGAGCAGTTCGAGCATTTCCACGGCAAGAAAGCCGGGCGGCTGGTGGCCATCGGGCCGGTAAACCTCCCGGTGACGCGGTTGTTTGTCGAGGAGATCATCCTGGAATGCCGCAAAAAACACATCACCCGGGTGGACATTCTTGGCTTTGAGTTCGAGATGGGCCTGTTCCCCAACGTGCTGGACGAGGCCCGGTCCAAGGGCATCGACATCGCGCCGAAGTACATCCCCGCCGAGGTCTTTGACAAGCGGGCGGTGGAAAAGGACCAGGTGGTCTTCCACGACGTGTCTTTCATCGAGGTGAAGCCGCATCTGACCAAACGCAAAAAAAGCAAGCCCGCCACGGTGGCGGTGGAGCTGACCGACTTTTCGGTCTTCTACTCGCAGGACAGCATCGCTCAGGCGGAGGAAGCGCTGAGCAAGAAGAAGTCCGGCAGCAGGATCGTGGTCGAAAAGGGCCGGATCGTGAAGCTCACCAAGGACAAGCGGGGGATCATGAAGCGGGAGCAGCTTTCCCGGCACTGGACCGACTGGATCGACTACTGGGCCGTTGACTTCAACTTTGAAAGCAAACGGGAGATCATCCGGCTCCGGGACCCGGCGAGCGGCGAGACCCGGGAGGAATGGACGGGCGACTTTATCTTTGAAAACGAATGGCAGAGCTTCCGCACCCGGAAAGACCGCTCCCTGGAGCTGACCTCCGTGGCCCACGAAGTGACGCCGGGCCGCCGGAAGCTCGCCGTCAAGGTGGTGGATATCTTCGGCAACGACACCATGACGATCGTGGAGGTGATGGTATGACGAAGAAGAACCGGAAAATTGAGGTGCTGGATACGCGGATCACTATCGCCCGGATGGCCGAAGAGGATTTTATCTCGCTCACCGACATCGCCCGTCACCGGGATACGGAACGGGGCGACTACATTATCCAGAACTGGATGCGGAATCGAAACACGATTGAGTTTCTTGGAATTTGGGAGCAGTTGAATAACCCTGGTTTTAATTCCATCGAATTCGATGGAATTAGAAAACAGGCAGGCCTGAATAGTTTTTCGCTGACACCGAAGCGCTGGATCGAACAAACGGGTGCCATCGGTATTGTGGCGAAGACCGGACGTTATGGCGGCACCTTCGCCCACCGGGATATCGCTTTCGAGTTTGCCTCCTGGGTATCGGTGGAATTCAAGCTCTACCTGATCAAGGAGTTTCAGAGGCTCAAGGAGGCTGAGCAGGCGCAGTTGGGCTGGGACGTGAAGCGGAACCTGACGAAGATCAATTACCGCATTCATACCGATGCGATCAAGGCGAACCTGATCCCGCCGGAGTTGACCGGCCGGCAGGTCAGCCAGGTCTATGCCAGCGAGGCGGATGTGCTCAATATGGCCCTGTTCGGCATGACCGCCCGGCAGTGGCGCGACGCGAATCCGGGCGAGAAAGGAAATATCCGTGACCAAGCCAATGCCTCACAACTGGTGTGCCTGGCTAACCTCGAGAACCTGAACGCACTCTTTATCAATGAAGGAATGGAGCAACCCGAACGGCTGGAAAAGCTAAATCGGATCGCCATCGAGCAAATGGAGATACTGACCGCCGACCGGAACATCAAGCGACTGGAAGGAGGGGGCGCGTAATGGTCCCGCGGAAAAAAATGTTCCCAATTGACCATTTCGCGGGGGCAAATATATAGATTTGCCCAAGACGGGCGGACACGCAGGTCCGCCCCTGCGATTCAGGGCGGACACGCGGGTCCGCCCCTACGATTTTCAAAAATGACGGAAGGCGGCCGTTTATGAACGAAGACCGAATCGTCAAGATCGTGGTCGGGCATTACCCGGCGGTGGAGGCGATCTACCTGTTTGGCAGTTATGCTCAAGGCGACCCGTGGCCGCAAAGCGATGTGGACATTGCGTTGTTGCTGCCTCCCGCGGACGCCCGTAACGAGAAAATGTTGGCGATGTCATCCTGCCGGATGGAGTTGTCCGATGCCCTTAAAAAAGAAGTGGATCTCGTGAATCTGCGCCTGGTGAGCACGGTTTTTCAAAACGAGATCATCCATTCGGAGCGTCGGATTTTCACCCGGGACGAAGAGGCCGCGCTGGCCTTTGAAATGAAGGTCCTGAGCGCCTACCAGAAGCTGAACGAAGAACGTGCGGAAATCCTCAAAAGCTTTTTTGAAACCAAGCGGGCCTACGCGATATGAACGAGACACTGATCCAGAAAATCCAGAGCAGTCAGCGCTGCATCTGGCGGGCGCGGGATATGTATAGCCGGCATAAAGCGGATTTTTCCCACAACTACGACGCTCAGGACGTGGCCGTGTTGAATCTGATCCGTTTGTGCGATCTGTCCATCGACATCGCGAATTTTCTCATCCGGAGAGATAAGCTCGGCATTCCCACCTCCAGCTCGGAAAGTTTCGACCTGCTTCAGCAAGCCGGCCGGATTGACGCTGAAACGGCGAAATCCATGAAGGCGATGGTCGGTTTCCGCAACGTGGCGGTCCATCAATACCAGGATATTGACTACGAGATCGTCATCGCCGTGATCCAAGAAGACGTTCAAGACATTGTGAATTTCCTGGATCAAATTACGGAGCAAGAATCCTGATGGCCCTTCACAAAGACTTCCCCGACTCGCCCTACGCGATCCTCGATCCGG
>CAZWGY010000083.1:0-12872 GCA_964633575.1 uncultured Desulfobacteraceae bacterium | reverse complement strand
AGCACAATTCAATCAGCATGTTAAGCATATATCAAAACTTATAGACCTATGCGCAGATTATGATTTCTTTGAGCTGCCCGGTTAAAATGTTTTCCTTTGGTAACCGTTTCACGAGTGATGTCTATAATTATTTTTTTTAGAGTTTCAGGGCCTACATTATTTATCAATATATCAATTGCTCCTTCAAATTGATCTTTACCTGCATTGATGGCCCTTGATGGCACAAAACTTAGAAAATCAAAATAATTTTTATCCTCAAGTGCCTTTTCCATTTTTTTGGTTTCAACTGTATAATGTATTGTGAAGATTAATTTTTTTAACGAAAATTGCAACATGAGGAAACACCAATATGGAGAGGCTTTTCTTTGAATCCATAATTTATGTTCTTTAGGATCATTTATATTCGTAGTACTATAAATTATTGCATTATATTGTTCTGCTCTGAATTTTATGTCGTAATCAACAATAGAAAAATTATTGTATTCAAATTCTTCTTCAGGATTTCTAAGAATATGGTTGATAAGTTCAATTAGATCGTTCATTTTACCTCCATTGATTTTAGATAACTTAGCCTTAATTTTTCAAAACTTTGAATATTTAAAATTTTCAGTTGATATGGTGGCCAACCAGTTATTATCAGGTCAATTTGCCCTGATAATATGATATCAGCAGGCTTATCAACGCGAATTCGCCCTGATAACTTCATTTTCACCCCATTATCAGGGCAAATCTGCCTTGATAATAGGCTGATTTGGGCATTATCAGGGAAAACAGATTGCATTCTTGTCGGTTTTCGATATCTGATGTCAATGTTTTCAAGCGTGTTATGTTATCCATTTTTCCATCCAACCCTAACTTAATAATACCATCTACAGACATATAGGATATATAGCGCCATGTCAACCCAGAAAGATCGAAAACTGGTGGAAGAAGTTCGGGATGTGATGCGGTTCCGTCATTATTCCATCCACACGGAACGTTCCTACTGTGAATGGATCAAACGATTTATCCTATTTCATGGGATGACATCACGTGATGATCTTAACGATGGAGAAGCTAAAATGAGGTGGGACTTGACACTTAACATCCCGTCAAAATTTTGGGGTCCATTACACTCGTTAAGTTATTAATGACATGGAATAGCAACCGAACCCATAAACTCAGCACTCAGTCCTCATCACTTCCCTTGAATATTTCTTCGCGTCGGTGGGCTAATGCCGGTAATGCTTCCCGGACCGACCGGACCCGGTCGGGATCTAGTCTCGCCATCACCAGCCCGGCTCCCTCGCCCCCGTCGGCCAACTGAACGCCGAACGGGTCGAAAACGGCGCTTCGGCCGGTAAAGGGAGCGCCGGTGAGGCCGGCTCCGGCCACATAAGCGGTGTTCTCGATGGCCCGGGCCCGGAGCAGCGTCAGCCAGTGCGCCTCCTTGAGCGGTCCAGCATACCATGCCGCCGGGACGATCATCAAGTCCGCGCCCGCTCGGGACAGGTACCGGAAGTGCTCGGGAAAGCGGAGGTCGTAGCAGATCGCCAGCCCGGCCGTGAAATCGCCCACGGACAGCACCTCCGGCGGGTCGTCGCCCGGTGCCATCCTTTTGGATTCGCGGACCGATAGGGCATCAAAGAGGTGGAGCTTTCGGTAGGCGGTCCGGAGGCGGCCGTCCGGGCCGATCCAGACGGCGGTGTTGTGGACCCGGTCGCTTGAGGGAATCCGCTCCCAGACCCCGGCAACCAGGTGAATGCCCATCTCGCCGGCCAGTTGGGCGAGGGCCGAAACAAAGGGGCCATCCGCCAGGGACGGCTCGGCCAGATCGGTGAGGAACCCGGTTTTGGGGGGGATGGCCATGAACATCTCGGGAAAGACGATCAGGCGGGCGCCCCGGTCAACGGCTTCGGCCGTCAGACGGCGGGCGGTTTTCAGATTGTCTTCGGGATTCGGACCTCCCGGCGTCTGAGCCAGGGCGATGGTCAAGGGAGTGGTCATGGCTTTGGCTCCGCCGTCTCCTCGGCCTCCGGTTCCGGGGCGCGGCGGGGCAGCCGGACCCGGAAGGATGCCCCTTCCCCGGGAGCGGCCGTTACCTCGATGGTCCCGCCGTGGCGCTCGACGGTCCGGTGGGCGATGAAGAGTCCGAGTCCGGTTCCCCTGGGGCCCTTGGAGGAAAAGAAGAGGGTGAAGAGGTTTTCCCGGGTTTCGGCGTCCATCCCGATTCCGTCGTCGCGAATCTCGAAAACGATCTCGTCTTCCGCCGGGGCCGGCGCCACGGCCAGGGTGATCCGGTGACCGCTGGCCGGGGGGTCGGCCTCACAGGCATCAACGGCGTTTTCGAGGATGTTGACCAGTGCTGAGTGAAGCGCGTCGGCGTCGATCTCGATGAGGTCGAGGCCGGGGTCAACCGTCTGATCGAAGGCGATCCCGGCCCGGCGCATTCGGGCTTCCACGGCGGTCACGACGTCGGTGACAAAGGCCGAGACCTCCGTCCCGGCCCGGTTGAGCTCCCGGTCCTTGGCGTAATAGAGGATGTCCAGGACCATGCTCCGAATTCGCCCGACCATCTGCCGGACGATCTCCCAGCCTTCCCGGATCTGATCGTCGCTTTTCCGGGCAAACCCCGAACTGACCAGGTACATCCCTCCGTCGAGGCCGGTGAGAAGGCCCTTGATGCCGTGGGAGATGGAGCCAATGAGGAGGCCGAGGTTGGCGAGGTGGTCCTGGAGCTGGCGGATCTGGGTGATGTCGGTGGACATCTCCATCACCTGAACCACTGTTCCTTCCGAGTCGCGGATGGCGCTGGTGGTGATGAGGACGTTGATTTGATCCCCGTTCCGGTCGGTGACCACGGTCTCCCGCTGGTGGGACCGGCCGTCGGCGAAGGTCTCGGCCACCGGGCAGTGGGAGCAGGCATCCTCCCGGCCTTTGTAGGCCGCGTAGCAGGGAGCTCCATCGGGGTCGCCGAAATGGTCCCGGAACCGCTGGTTGGCCTCGACGATGGCCAGGTTCCGGTCCTGGACCGTGATGTAGCAGGGGACGGTGTCGAAGAGCTGCTGATAGCGCAGTTGAGTGGCGGCCAGGGCCTCCTGGAGCCGGGCCACCTCGGCGATGTCCGCGGAAATCGCCACCACCAGTTCCACGGCCTCGTCCCGGCTCCGGATGGGAGCCGTGTGGACCATCACCGGCAGGGTCGTCCCCTCCTTGGTCCGAAGCGTCCGCCGGCTCCTTTGCCCAAGGCCGGTGGCGAAGGTCTCGGCCACCGGGCAGCTCTCGTCGGGCGCCCCGTCGGCCCCATAGATCTCCCGGCTCGACCGGCCCAGAGGGGCGCCCATCCGGGACCGGAACAGGGGGTTGACCGCCACCGTCTCCAGAGTCCGGTTGTGGACGGAGACGAAGCAGGGCATCTCGTTGAAATAGCGAATTCCGCCCGACAGCTCCCCGGCCAGATCCCATAAAGCCGACGAGAGGCCCTCCACGGTGTAACCCACGGCCAAGCGGCGTTCGAGAGCCACCACCGCCGCGGACTTCTCCGCCACCAGGGCTTCGAGGTTCTCGGTATATTCCCGGATTTGGCGCCGCATCTCGATCCGCTCGTGGGCCCGGCCCAGGGCGATGTCGAGGGCGTCGTCGTTGATGGGTTTGGTGACGAAATCGGTGGCTTCGAGCTTGAGGCTTTTGATGGCCAGGTCCATGTCCCCGTGGCCGGTGATCATGATGACCTCGGCTTCCGGGTCCCGGGCCTTGATCTCGCCGAGGAGAGTGATCCCGTCCATGGCGGGCATCTTGATGTCGGACAGGACGATGCGGGGGTGTTCCCGGTCGAAAAGGGCCAGGGCTTCCCGGCCGTTTTCGGCGGTCAGAACCTCGTAGCCCAGGTCGGCAAGATAGAGGCCGAGGACCTCCCGGATGTCGGCCTCGTCGTCCACCAGCAGGAGCTTACCGGTCCGGGGGACCGTCATGGGGGCTCCGGCGCCGTTCCGGCGTCTCCCGACGCATCCGCCGCCAGCACGGCGGTGACCAGGTCCAGGAACCGCTCCGGGTCGGGCGGTTTTTCCACGTAAGCCGCCGGCGGCGCGATCCCGTCTTCCTCGTGGATTCGGAGCATTTTCAGGTAGTGGGAAAAGGCGCGCTCAGACACCCCGGAAAGCATGATCACCGGGATGGCCGACAGGTCGGGGTCGGTCTTGAGGGTCCGATACATCCGGGCACCGCCGGCCTCGGGCATCATCACGTCGAGGACGATCAGGGCGGGGGCGTGGCTCCGGGCGGCCTCGATCCCCTCACGGCCGTTCCGGCACATCACCGGATTAAACCCATTGGCCTTGAAGAAGGTGGACAGAAAGATCCGGATGTCCATCTCGTCATCGACCACCAGGACCGTCCCCCTGTCCATGCCGTCGAACTCCGGGAACCGGCGGCTATTGATCGCCGCCCACGGCGGCTTTGTGGGGCCGGTTCACGCTGGCCACGGGGCAGGATGCCCGGAGAACGATCTGCTCGACGGTGGAGCCGAGGAGCGCCTGCTCCGGGTCGATCTCCCGGGCGTGGTGAGCCATGACGATGAGGTCGCCGTTTTTCTCCCGGGCGAACTTGAGGATTTCCACGTAGGGAATCCCCTCCCAGACCTCCACCTCGTAATTATCGTAGTCGGTGATCTGGGACTCGTAAACCTCCGCGATCCGTTGCCGGGCCTCGGACAGCTTGGCTTCCACCTCGTCCTGGGATAAGACCTTGCCGGCGTGGAGCGCGCTCATGTCCAGGGCATGGAAAATCCAGAGCTTGCTGCCGATCTCCCTGGCCAGATGGTAGGCGAAGAGAAAGGCCGACTGGGACGCCTTGGAGAAATCAGTCCCGAAAATGATGTTGGAGAAGTACCAGAGGCAGGTGGTACAGGGGCGGCTGACGATGAGGACCGGGCATTTGGCCCCTTTGGCCACCCGCTGCATGGTAGATCCCACCACGCTCCGGTACCGGGTGGCGCCGGGCTCCTCCTGGCGGGAATGAGCCCCCATGACGATGAGGTCAACGTCGAGCTTCCGGGCGTGGCGGAGGACCTCCGTGTGAGGAACCCCCACCACCGTCTCGACCTCGCACCCCTGGGGGCAGTCCTCGATCTGCCTGACGTAGGTGTTCTTCAGCTCTTCCTTGACCCATTCGACGTAATCGCCGTCATAGTGGTCTTCCTCGCCGGTCCGGGCATCGACCACATAGGGGCTGAACCCTCGGGAAGGCCGACCGAAGACGTGGAAGATATAGAGCGTCGACCCGTACTTTTTGGCCAGGTCGAAGGCGACATGGGCCGCGTGGTCGCAGGTGGGGGTGCCCGATGTCGCGAACATGATCTTTTCAAACATGGCTGCTACCTCCTTAGCTCACATGCCATCAGCGTACCTTGAAAGCTCAGCTCCCACAGGATTCCGTCGATGAATTCGAAGAGGGTATAGACCGTCTCGTAGGTGAAGACATCCACCGCGTCGCCGAAAACGACGTGGCGCAGGGGCCCCAGCGTCAGCCCCATGTCGAGCAATTGCTCGATTCCCACGGCCCGGATTTCGGACCGCGTCTCCCCGGCCAGTCCCCGCAGGGCGTTGTAAATCTCCAGCCGAGGCCGCCCGGGAAAGCCGATCATCTCGACCGTCTTCGCCAGCTCAAGGGTCTCGAAAGCGTCATAGACGCAGCCCGAGGCCGGACTGTCGGCCACCTGTTGGAGATAGGCGGGAAGAAAGGGGCTCAGCTCCCGGAGCACCGGGTACCGGTCGAAAAGCCGAAAAAAGCTCCGGAGCGTGTACTCCGTCTCCAGGTCGATCTGGTGACCCAGGTAGATCAGCGGGCCGTCGGCGGCCGTCCCGTCACGGCGGATGGCACCGTCGGCCCCGAGCGTCACGGCGTTCATCGTCATCCGCTTCGACTCCGATCTCAGGCGTCTTCGGGCTTGAGATGGTCGGGAACGATGGCCATCTTGATGAGCAGAGGCTTCAAGAAGCTCCATCGAATGCCGATCTTGTAGATCTCCTCCAGGTCCCGGATGGCGTCCCAGCAATTGTGGCAGGGTGAGATCACGAGCTTGGCGCCGGTCTCCAGGATCTGGTCCCGCTTGATCTTCAGGCCGACGTTCCGCTGTTCACGGTAGCAGCCGATTCCGTTGAAGCCCCCTCCGCCGCCGCAGCAGAAGTTGTGCTCCCGGCAGGGTTTCATCTCCCGGAAGTCCTCGGCGATGTAACTCATGATCTCCCGGGCGATGTCGCCGAGGCCGGCGTTCCGGATGTAATTGCAGGAGTCCTGATAGGTCACCGGCTCCTTGATCTTTTTGGCCGGGTCGATCTTGATCTTGCCGGTCCTGAGGGCTTCAGCCACCCACTCGACATAGTGGAGGGTTTCCACCGGCGGCTGTCCCGACCGCCGGCCGACCCAGTAGGGGCCTTCGATCACGGTGGCCCGGTAGGCGTGGCCGCACTCGGTCACCACCATCCGCTTGGGGCGGAGCCGTTCTAGGGCATCATAAACCGATTCCACCTGGAGCTTGCATCCCTCCCAGTCCCCGGCGAACATGGCCAGACTCGTTTCCTCCCAGCCCACCGAGGGAACCGTCCAGTTTTCCCCGGCCAGATGGAAGAGGACCGCCGCCTCGGCCAGGTCCTCGGGGTAGTGCTTGGGCTCCCGGGCGTTGACCGTGTAGATGATGTCGGCATCCTCCACGTCCACCGGAATGGTCAGCCCGGGCCAGTCCTCTTCGTATTCCTCGGCCATCCACTCGCAGGTGTCCACCCAGTCTTCGGTGGTCACGTCCATCTGAGCCCGGAAGACCCGGTGCATCCCGGAGCCGATCTTCATCTCCCAGGGAACGAACCCCTGGCCGAAGCAGAGCCCCCGGAGATAGCTGAACATGATCCCCATGTCGATCCCGAAGGGGCAGTACATCCCGCAGCGGTTGCAGCAGGTGCACTTGGACCAGGCGGTGTCCATCGCGGTCCGCATGAAAGCGTTATCCACATCCCCCTTTCGGCGGACGATCTCGCCCAGGGTGGACTGAATCTTGTACGACGGGACCTGCTTGGGGTCGCGGTCGTTGGCCAGGTAAAGAAAGCAGCTATCAGCGCACATCCCGCAATGGGCGCAGATCTCCAGCCAGGTCCGCATCCGGGATTTGAAGGTCTTATCGAGGGTGGCGCGGAGCTTTTCGGTGTCCACCTCCAGGTCCTTCAGCTCCTCGTAGTAGAGCTTCCCGCTCTTGTCGTTCAAGAGCGCCTGGAGCGCCTCTTTCGTGTTGATGGGCTGCTTGTTGCACAATGTTCCTTCAGGCATGGGGTACCATCCCTTTGTGTCTTGCTGAGTATTGTCGAACGTTAGGCTCCGTCATCGCCAGGGGCCGGCTTCCCGGTCCCGTGCCTACCACGCCAGGCCGCCGCTTTTCATCCCGCCCCGCTTGATCCCGTAATCCATCCCGATCTGAGCCCGGGAGAGGAAGAAGAGCACGAAGTGGGAGAGCTTGGTAAACGGTATCGCCACCAGCCAGAGCTCGCCGGACAGGATGTGGAGAATCAGCCAGGTCTGGTAGTTCCCCACGTGATGGTAGGCCAGGAGGCCGGTGACAAAGGGCGCGACCGCCACCGCCAGCAGTAGGTAATCATAGGCCGTGGTCACGATCCGGACCTCGGGCAGCGCGATCCGCCTCAGAACCAGAAACAGGGCGAAGACCAGGAGCAGGATCGTCAGGAGGTCGCCGGTGGGCCCGGAGATCGACGGGAGGCTGAACCCCCAGCGCTCAGCCAGAAGAATGTTGTGGGCCTCGAGAAAAACCGGGGTGAAGAGCAGGCAGAAGTGAAACCCGAAAAACAGGACCGTCATTCCGGGGTAGAACCGCCAGCTCCGGGTCCCGAAGGGGATCAGCCAGAAGACGATCGACCGGATCGCCCCCTTGAGGCCGTAGCCGAAGTGGGCGGTGTAAGCCACCCGGTCGGCCTGCCAGTTGAGGCCCCGGATGTACCAGACCGCCCGGTAGATCACGCCGACCACGAAGATGCCGAACGCCAGCCACGCCAGGGGACCACTTACGAATTGGTACATGGATTCGTCTCCTTTCGCCTAATCGTCGTCCCGTCCGGTGAGAAATGACCAGAATCCGACAAACCCCAGCAGGATGGCCACGATGAGGATGTAGGTCACCCCCTTCGTGTAGAGCATGAATTGATGCAGGGTGAAAATGTCGCCGTCCATGGACTGTTTACCTCCGTATCGCGCAAGTATAGCGGGGATCAGTGATGGTCCCCGCTATAGTCCGGATGTTCATAGAGAATCGGCATCCGGGTCACGAGGAACCGGAAGACGAGGATACCGACGGTGACGATAAAAACCGAGATCGCGATCTCCATCCAGTGGGGAAAATAGCGCTCGGATGAGGGCAGATGGTAGTTAAAGGCCACCAGGGAGACGTTGAGCCGGTTGAGGATCACTCCGACCACCGTCCAGCCGGCCGTAAACTTGATGAGCGACAGGTTCTTGTCCCGGCTTCCCACCGCGAAGAGAAAGGCGGGCAGGGCCACGAACCCGAGGAGCTCCACCAGAAACCACATGCCGTATCCGGATGCCAGATGGTGCCAGTTATTATCCACGGCGATCCCGATTACCTTGATGGCGAAATAGCCGGCCAGGACAAAGGCGGCCGCCTTGCCGAAGCCCAGCACGACGTTCTCCTTTTCCCGGAGGTGGGCCTCATCCATCTGGTGAGCGAAGTGCCGGTGGGTCAGGGTCCCCTCGAAGATCACCATGGACAGGCCGGCGACAATCGAGGAGACAAAGAAAAAGACCGGGAGATACCCCGAATACCAGAGCGGATGGAGCTTCGAGGGCGCGATGAGAAACAAAGCCCCCAGCGATGATTGATGCAAGGTGGAGAGGATCACCCCGAAGATGGTCAAAACCATGGTCAGCTTCACCACCAGGTTCCGGGCCCGCTTGAAGCCCAGCCATTCCAGGGGCGCGGGAGTGAATTCGATGAACAGGACGGTGAGGTAGAGGGCCACGCAGGCGCCCACTTCAAAGAGCAGCGAGGTGGTTCCCGACTGGACGATGAACGGAAAGGGAAGCCGCCAGGGCCGGCCCACGTCGTAATGGAGCGCCAGAACCACCAGGGCATAGCCCAGAAAGCCGGTGAGGATAGCCGGGCGGACCGCCGAGTGGAAGCGCTTCATCCCGAAGATGTAAACGGCCGCGGAGGTGACATACCCGCCGGCGGCCAGGGCGACGCCCACCAGGAGGTCGAAGCCGATCCAAAGTCCCCACGGGTTGTAGTCGGAGAGGTTGGTGGTGGCGGCCAGACCGCCGGTGAACCGGATGACCGTCACCACCAGGCCGATGATCACGATGATTCCGGCCACCACGTTGAACGGCGACATGACGGGTTTGTGGACTGTTGCGGCGTCTCCTGACATCAGGTCTCCTCCTCGTCACCCTTGGCTTCGGCCTCCTGCTTGGCCGCTTCCAGGGCTTTTTTGACGGCGATTTCCACGGCCTTTTCCTGGTCGGCCCTGGCCTTTTCCCGAGCCGCCTCCAGCTTCTTTTTCGCATCGGCCGTCATCCGGGACACGGTTTCAGCCACCGCCGCCTCCCGCTCTTCAGCGGCAACCTTTTCCCGCCGCTTGCTCACGGCATAGATCCCGGTGAGGAGCACCGGCCAGAGGCCCACCACCATGGGGACCGCCGCCAGGGCTCCGGATGTCAGCTTCGGCGCCGGGGTGTCGCCGAGATCCTCGCGCATCCCCAGCTCCGAAAAGGGAACCCCGGCCAGGTAGAGCCAGTTGGTCCCGCCCATCTCGGTTTCCCCGTAGATGTGGTCCTCGTACTGGTCCGGAAACCGGCGGATTCGGTCCCGGGCGACTTTTATAAGGTCCGCCCGCCGGCCGAAGGTCAGAGCCTCGGTGGGGCAGGCCGTCACGCAGCCGGGGAGTTTCCCTTCCAGGATACGGGGGTAACAGAGGGTACACTTCCGAATCCGGGGGGTCAGGACCTTGTCGTACTCATAAGTGGGAATTTCGAAGGGGCAGGCGATCATGCAGTACCGGCAGCCCACGCAGACCGACGGGTCGTAGATCACCGCCCCCGTCTCGGTCTTGGTGAAGGCACTGACAAAACAGGCCGAGGCGCAGGCGGGCTCCAGGCAGTGGTTGCACTGGATCTTCCGGTAGAGCGGGCTTTCCGACTTCACCGATTCGTACCGGTTGACCACCGTAAACGAGTCCGGATCGGTCCGGCGCGTCCCCTCCAGAACCGACAGGTCGTCAAAAGGGATATCGGGCGGGGGAAGGTGGTTGACCTTGTTGCATCCGGCCTCACACCGACGACACCCGATGCACCGGACGCCGTCGAACAGGACGCCGACGCTTTCGGGGTAGCCGGAAAATTCCCGGGTCGTGGCCGCTCGGGCGCGCCGGCCGACGGTGCCGGTCAATCCGGCCGCGCCCATAAAGGCGAGAAACTTTCTCCGTGATAAGGACATAGCCGTTACCTCAACTCGTGGTATCCGTGGCGGGATGCGATTACCGCGCCCGTTCCTTGTGACAGCCGGTGCAGTTGACGGCGGCCGGCTTTTCGATTCCCATGCGCTGATGACACCGCATGCACTGGCCATGATAGGCCGCCATTAAACCGGGCATCTCGGGCCGGCGGGCGTCAAAGGCCTTGCCGTGACAGTTGGCGCACCGGGGCGGGGTTTTGTCGGGCGGCGTGTTGTGGTGGCAGCCCTGGCAGAGGGTCCCCGGCGTATCGTGAAAGTACCGGGCCAGCCGATTCTCCTCCATGCCGGCAAACAGGGTCTTGACGATCTTGCGATGGGGCATTTTGGCCGGCTCGTACTGGTCAACCAGGGCCTTCATGGTGACCGTCTCCGGAATGTCCTCATCCGGATAGGTGGCCGTTACCGCCGATCTCGCCGAAAGCTCCTCAGCGGCCCGGGCCTTGACCTCATCTTCACCGGCATCGGCCGCCGGCGGCTCGCTCCCGTGGCAGTCGGCACAGAAGGCATCACCCGGCTTCCGGGTCGCCGGCATGAAGGTGTGACACCCGGCACAGCTCGCTTCGGCGGTCTTGGCCTCGTGGCAGCCCACGCAGCTCTGGGCGGCTTCTCGCCGGTGCATGGCCGCTTCAAGGTTGATTCCGCCTCCGGAGCTTCCGGCGGCGAGAGTGTGGCAACCGGCGCACGGCTTCATGGCCTCGTGATGGCAGACCCGGCAGGTGTCATTGTAAGTTTCATGGGACTTGTGATCGAAGGGAACGGCCTTCATCCGGGCCTTCACCGCCGCCGCCGCTTCGTCCGATTCGGCGAGAGACACAAAGGTGGCATCGGGCTGATTTCGCTCTATACGCGGAACCGGATCGACCACTTTAATCTTTTTGAGGGTCTCGGCGTCATGGCAGCCGGCGCAGCGGTCCGGCCCGGCGGTCATCTCCCGAGCCTGGCGCTCCCGGTGACAGGAGATGCAGGAAACGTGGGAGGCCTGGCGCATGGAAATCCGGTTCTTCTCGGTCTCTTCCCGGTGGCAGTAGCGGCAGGTCCCCTCCTCGCCCTTGGCGTAGAAGAGCCGGTCCTTCACCGCGTCGTAATCGTGGTGGCAGTATTCGCACTTCTTGTCGTGAGCCTTGACATGGCGGAAGTGGAGAGACTGGTCCAGGCCCATGGGCGTCCGGTCGAGGGTCACCTCAGGCGATTCTTGATGACACCCGCCACAGGTCACCGGACCGCTTTCCGCCCCTTCGTCGGCCATCCGGTTGTGACAGCCGATGCAGTTGTCATGATAGATCTCCATGACCTCTTGCCGGCCCTCGTCCTCGATCCGCTGAAACCGGGGGGAAAGGGGGTCCACCCGTTGGATGGCCAGCTCCAGGGTTTCGGGGATGATCGTAAACCGCTTCTCGGAGAGGTGGCAGGTCCGGCAGTCTTTGTCGCGCTCGGCCAGAGCGTCGGTGTGCCGGTCATGGAGAAAAACCACCGGCGGCCGCTCGAGATCGCCGAATGCCGCGAGAGTGTCGATGGTGATCACGTCGGCCCGCTTCCCATCGGCGCCCGCCCCGGGGGCATCCATTCCCTGAACCCGGATGCCGTAGATGGTCGTCAGGATAACGACCGACAGGACTCCGATCCATCGTGCCCGCACATTACCGTTTCTCATGTCTGCATCCTTCACACTTGGTCCAAAAGGTTTCAGGTGGCTACCGTGCCATTGTCTCGGCTGTCACTGGCTCGTCGTCCGGAAAGCGCTCATTGTTGAGGAGATCCTGAATGGTGGTCTCGTCGTAGATGGTGTAGATGGCCCGCTCGATCCGGCTCCACATGGGAAAAAACGCGCAATCACGCTCCAGCGGGCAGGTACACTTGGACACGCAGGCCAGGCAGTGCAAAGGACCGGTATCCTGCCGCATCAACCGGAATACGTCACCCACCGTCAGATCGTCGGGCGCCGGGACCAGCCGGTAGCCCCCATGGTATCCCCGTTTGGATTCGACGATGCCGCCCCGTTTGAGCTGGTTCAGGATTACCTCCAGGAACCGTTTGGGAATCGCCTGAGCCTCAGCGACGGCGGAAACCTTGATGAGCCCCTTGTTATGATGTTTGCCCAGCTCCAGGACCGCCCGGAGCGCATATTGATTCCGATGAGTGATAAGCATCGCCCCCCGCCTTTCCCGACCTTTTAGGTCAAGAAAGCGATCTTGTCAACCCCTTTTTTTCTACCCGCCGGATTTTTTGATAAACCCTCATGACCGGGGTACCGCGATCACCCCCGTGCATGAAAACGGATTAAGCTATTAACGTCCTCAGACCTCATCAGTCCACATCAGACCTCCGAGGTTTCCAAAACCTCGGAGGGGTTTCCATGTGGTTTCCCAAAACG
>CAZWGY010000082.1:3712-13000 GCA_964633575.1 uncultured Desulfobacteraceae bacterium | reverse complement strand
CTAACCGGTATTCAGCCATGCTCCACAAAGCGGATGAGCTTTTGCGCCATGCGGGGGCATTGCCCATTCCCCGAAACTCCGAATCGCCTCTACCCAAACAATGCCCCAGGCCGACCGGAACCGATCCGGAAGCTCAATTGGCGGCGGGAAGGAGCTCGTCGATCTCCTCGTCGGTGAGGGTTTCCCGGTCCAGGAGGGCCTCGGCCAGGGCGTCGAGGTCCGCCCGGTGTTCGGTGAGCCGATCGATGGCCATCTCCTCGTTTTCCCGGACGATCCGCCGGATCTCGTCGTCGATCATCTTGGCGGTGGCTTCGCTGTGGTCCCGGGGCTCGGCCATCTCCTTGCCCAGGAACGGATGGGGCTCGCCCTGTTGGAAGACCACCGAGCCGAGGGTGTCGCTCATCCCCCATTGACAGACCATCCGGCGGACCAGTTGAGTGGTCTTTTTGAGGTCGTCCCCCGCGCCGGTGGTGGTGTCGTCGAACCGAATCCGTTCAGCGGCCCGCCCGCCCAGGAGAATGGCCACCCGGTTGAGGAGATAGGTTTTTTTCAGGTTGTAGCGGTTTTCCTCGGGGATCTGTTCGGTGGCGCCCAGGGACCGGCCCCGGGGGATGATGGTGACCTTTTTGAGCGGATCGGCGCCGGGGAGGAGCCGGGCCATGAGGGCGTGGCCCGCTTCGTGGTAGGCCACCACCGCCTTTTCGTCGTCGCTGATGAGGTCCTCGCGCTCGATCCCCATGAGAATCTTATCCCGGGCCGCGTCGATATCGTCGGCCGTCACCTCGGTCCGTCCCTTTCGGGCCGCCAGAAGCGCCGACTCGTTGATCAGGTTTTTCAGGTCCGCGCCGGAAAACCCGACGGTCCGGCGGGCCACCCCTTCGAGGTCCACGTCGTCGGCCAACTGGACATCCCGGGTGTGGACTTCGAGGATGGCTTTCCGGGCATCCTTCCGGGGCAGGTCGAGGGTAACCCGGCGGTCGAACCGTCCCGGCCGGATGAGGGCCGGGTCGAGGACGTCCGGCCGGTTGGTGGCCGCCATGACCAGTACCGACTCCTGGGGGGAAAAGCCGTCCATCTCGTTTAAAATCTGATTCAGGGTCTGCTCCCGCTCGTCGTGGCCGCCGCCGACCCCGGTCCCCCGGACCCGGCCGATGGAATCTATTTCGTCGATGAAGATGATGGCCGGGGACTCCTTTTTGGCCTGGTCGAACATGTCCCGGACCCGGGAAGCTCCCACCCCCACGAACATCTCGATGAATTCGGAGCCGGAGATGCTGAAAAAGGGGACATCGGCCTCGCCGGCGGTGGCTCGGGCCATGAGGGTTTTTCCGGTGCCCGGCGGACCCACCAGGAGCACTCCCCGGGGGAGCTCCGCGCCCACCTCCCGAAACCCGGCGGGGTCTTTCAGAAACCCGACGATTTCCTGAAGCTCCTTTTTGGAGTTGGCCAGGCCGGCGACGTCGTCGTAGGTCACCTCGCTTTCGGCCATCTTGAACAGCTTGGCCTTGGACTTCCCGAACCCGAAAATCCCGCCGCCGGCCTTCCCGCCGCCCATCCGTTCCTGGAGCTTTCGGCTGGTGTAGATGAAAAACCCGATCAAGAGGACCCAGGGGAGGAGGGATGCCAGAATGGTCGTCAGCCAGCCACGCTCCTGGGACTCCGCCCGGATGGTCACCCCGTTTTCCTCCAGGAGATCGATGAGGGCCTCGTTGGCCAGAGGCGGGACCACCGTCTGAAACCGTTTGGGCGCCGTTTCCGCCCCTTTGCCCGACGCCGACTGGCCGCCGGTCTCGCCGGCCGTCTCTTCGCCGTCCGACTTAGACTTTCCGGACCCATCCCCGGCATCCGCCGGTCCGTCCGTCAGGGTTCCGGTGACATCCCGGCCCCGGAAGGTGACTTCGGAGACGGCCCCGGCCCGGACCTCCTCCTTGAACTCGGTGAAAGAGAGGTCCACCGGCCCGGGTTGGGCGTTGGTTCGGAACATGTAGATGATCACCGCCCAGAGGACCAAAAACAGGAGCACCCGTTGCCAGTGGGACATCCGGTCGATGGGGGATTGATGGGAAGACGACTGCGCCATGTCATGCCTCCGTTGGGTTGCCGATTGGGTTGTCGGGGCACGGTCGGCTGAAGTTGTCTCCGGCCGACCGTGCCCGTCATCCCTTCTGGATATCCCGGATGCCGGTCCGGTGCCATGGGGCATCGGCCCTATTCCGGCGGCCGAAAGCCGGTATTTTTTCCTTTTCATTTTCGCCGTTTCCAGTATAATCCGCCCATCGTGGCCGCTCCGAGCGACCGTTCAGCCAACTTGTCTGAATTAAAGGAGGGAGCATGAACCGAATCGCCATTTTCCTCGTAATTGTCGCCGCTTTGGGTCTCATTGTCGCCCCGGCCGCGTCCGGGGCAGAGCCGATCAAGCTCGGCTTTGTCTATATCATGTCCGGGCCGTTTGCCACCTACGGCCAGTTCGCCAAGCAGGGAGCGGAGCTGGCCATGGACGAAATCAACGCCGCCGGCGGCATCCTCGGCCGGCCGGTGGAAGGGGTCTTCGAGGATTCCACCGGAAAGCCGGACGTGGCGCTCCGGGCCATCCGGAAGCTCGTCTTCCAGGAAAAGGTCGATTGCCTCATCGGCCTCGATTCTAGCGGGGTGGCCAAGTCGGTGGTTCCCTCCATTCCCCAGATGAAAACCCCGCTGATCATCACTCACGCCGCCACCCCCGACGTCACCGGCTCCGTCTGCAACCGCTACACCTTCCGGATCGCCCTCAACCTGAGCCAGAACATCAAGACCGCCGCCCGGATCGCCGCTGAAAGCGGAGCCAAAAAGTGGACGACCATCGGGCCGGATTACGCTTTCGGTCACCAGTCCTGGGAGTATTTCCAAAAATACCTGGCGGCGGAAAACCCGGCGGCCGAGTTTCTCCCCGGCGACCAGGTGGCCTTTCCGCCGTTCAAGACCACTGACTTCAGCCCTTACATCACCAAGGTGATGGGATCGAAGCCGGACGGGGTCCTGATCTCGCTCTGGGGCGGCAACCTCATCGACTTTGTCCGCCAGGGGAGCGAGATGGGATTTTTTGACGGGGAGATGACGGTCCTGATGACCCTGGGGGCGGCCACCGAGGTCCTGACGGCTCTGGGCGACCGGATGCCCGAAGGGGTCTGGGTCGGGACCCGGTACTGGTTCCTGGCCAACGACTCGAAGATCAACCAGGATTTCGTCAAAGCCTACCACGACCGGTTTAACAATTATCCCTCTTACAACGCTCACGGGGCCTACGCCGCCATCACGGCTTACAAGGCGGCGGCGGAAAAGGCCGGTAGTGCCGAGGCCGACGGGGTGATCGAGGCCCTGTCCGGGCTTACGGTGGAGGTCCCGGTGGGGACGGTGACCCTCCGGCCGGGGGATCATCAGGCGGTTACCGACGCCTGCTGGGGAAAGACCGCGGCCGACCCGAGCTATCCCATCCGGATGCTTAAGCCCATGAAGGTCTATCCCGGCGCCGAGATCACGCCCCCGGTGGCCGAGACCGGCTGCGTCCTGAAGTAACGGAGCCCTTCCGCCGCCATGGAAAGCCTGGTCGTCAACATCTTAAACGGGCTGAGCTGGGGGATGCTGTTGTTTCTGATCTCCGCCGGCCTCACCATTATTTTCGGGGTCCTCGGGATCCTCAACTTCGCCCACGGGTCCCTGTTCATGCTCGGGGCTTACCTGAGCATGACCGTCATGGGCCTGGTTCCCTCGTTCTGGGTCGGCCTGATCGTCGGTCCGCTGGCGGTGGCGATTTTGGGGGTGATCATCGAGCGGTGGCTGCTCCGACCGGTTTACGACCGGGACATCACGTTTCAGCTTCTCCTGACCTTCGCCATCCTTCTGGTATTGGACGACGCGGTACGGATCATCTGGGGGCCGGCCTACCATGTGGTGGAGGCCCCGGCGATCCTGGCCGGGTCGTTTCCCTTATTCTCCCACGCCTATCCGGTTTACCGGCTTTTTCTGGTGGCGGTGGGGCCGGCGGTGGGTCTGGTGCTCTGGGCGTTTTTCCGGTTCACCCGCTGGGGCCGGATCATCCGGGCGGCGGCCGCCGACCGGGAGATGGCCGAGGGGGTCGGCATCCGGGTGCCCCTGTTGTTCACCGGGGTTTTTGCTTTCGGGACCTGGCTGGCGGCTTTGGGCGGGGCTCTGGCCGCTCCCCAGCAGAGTTTGGCTCCGGCCATGGGGGAACGGATCATCATCGAGAGCTTTATCGTGGTGGTGGCCGGGGGATTGGGCTCGTTTCCGGGGGCCTTTGTCGGGGCTTTGGCGCTCGGGCTCCTGGAGTCCTTCGGGACGGTCTTTGCCGGGCGGGCCCAGATGGCCCTGCCCTACCTGCTCCTGGCGGCGGTCCTTCTGATCCGCCCCCGGGGCCTGTTCGGACCGGAGGCATAGATGGCCGACGGTCGGAGGTCATCGGTTATCCGGTTTATCGGGGTCCTCGCCGGCCTGGCGATTCTGGCCGGATTGCCGGCCGTCCTGCCGGTTTACTGGACCCTGATCCTCACCGAAGTCCTGATCATGGCCCTGTTCGCCATGAGCTTCAACCTCCTTTTCGGGTACACCGGCCTTCTTTCCTTCGGCCAGGGGGGAATTTTCGGAGTCGGGGCCTACACCGCCGCTTTGATGCTCCGGGGCGGGATCGAATCCCTGCCGGCGGTGGTGGGAGCCGGAACCCTGGCCGGGGGACTGATCGCCCTTCTGGTCGGCTGGTTCTGCGTCCGGCGGGACGAGATCTTTTTCGCCATGATCACCCTGGCCTTCGGAATGATGCTTTTCACGGTCGCTCACAACTGGCGGGAGCTGACCGGCGGCAGTGACGGCCTGCCGATCATGATCATCCCGCCGCTCCGATTGGCCGGAACCGAGGTGAGCCTCTACGATCCGGTCGCCATGTACGGGTTCGTCCTGGCGGCCGTGACTCTCGGGGCTCTGGTTCTCTGGCGGGTTGTCCGCTCGCCCTTCGGCCTGATGCTGACCGCCGTCCGGGAGAACAAGGAGCGGCTGGCCTTCGTGGGGGCTCACGTGGGCCGGGTCCGGCTGATGGCCTTTGCCCTGGCCGGGGCGGTGGCGGGCCTTTGCGGGGTCCTGTTCGGCCTTTTCAACGCCATGGCCACGCCAGACTTCATGCACTGGGGCTTTTCGGCCCGGCCGGTGATGATGACCATCCTCGGCGGGTCCGGTGTCTTTTTCGGCCCGGCCTTCGGGGCGGCGGTCTTTTTCGCCCTGGAACAGGCCATCACCGAGGTGACCGACAACTGGATGATCATCCTGGGCGGCATCCTCATCCCGGTGGTGATCTTTTTTCCCCGGGGCATCCTCGGAACCCTGATCCACTGGACCCGGCGGCGGCGAGGGGCTCGATGAGGCGGTGCCCGCTTCTCAAGGTGGTCCGGCTGACTCACCGGTTCGGCCGGTTCACGGCCCTGTCCGACGTCAGCCTGGAGGTGGCCCACGGGACCCTGGCCGCGCTCATCGGTCCCAACGGCGCCGGGAAGACCACCTTTTACAACGCGATCTCCGGCCGGTTTTCCCCCACGTCGGGTCATGTCTTTTTCGACGGGGTGGAGATCACCGGCCGACCGGCTCACCAACTGGCCCGGGACGGGCTGGTCCGGTCCTTCCAGGTCACCAACGTCTTTCCTCACCTGAGCGTCCGGGACAACGTCCTCGTCCCCCTGGTCCTGGCGGCCGGGAAGGGGTTTTCGATTTTCGGGTCCATGGCTCGACAACGGCGTCTCCGGGAGCGGGCCGAAGCGGTCCTCGCCGACTTAGGCATCGATGACCTCGGAGACCGGCCGGTCCGGGACCTGGCTTACGGGGACCAGCGTCTGGTGGAGATGGCCATTGTCCTGGCCCGGTCTCCCCGCCTGGTGCTTCTCGATGAGCCCACCGCCGGGATGACCCCCGAGGAGACCGACCGGATGGTGGAGCTGATCCGGGACCTGGCCGGCCGGGGGGAGACCCATTTTTTTATCACCGAGCACGACATGCGGGTGGTCTTTTCGGTGGCCACCCGGATTTTCGTTCTCCACCAGGGCCGGCTTTTGGCCGAAGGAACCCCGGCCGAAATCCGGGAGAATGCCGAGGTCCGTTCGGCCTACCTGGGAGGGAGTCTCGATGCTTGAGGTCACCGATATCCACGTCTTCCGGGGCGAGGCCCACGTTCTCCAGGGAGTGAGCCTCACGGTCGGCGCCGGGGAGACGGTCTGCCTGTTGGGCCGGAACGGGGCCGGGAAGACCACCACCATCCGGAGCATTCTCGGCTACCTCCCCCCGGCCGAGGGCGAGATTCGCTTTGACGGCGAGTCCATTGCCCGCCGCCCGGTCCACTGGACGGTCCGGCGGGGGATCGGCTATGTCCCGGAGGATCGCCGGATCTTCCCCGACCTCACCGTGGCTGAAAACCTGGAGGTGGCCGCGCTCCCGCCCCGGCCGGGGATGACCCCGTGGACCGTCGAGCGGATTTATGAAACCTTCCCGCTCCTTGCACCTCTGAAACGCCGCCCGGGCGGGGCTCTGAGCGGCGGGGAGCAACAGATGCTGGCCATCGCCCGGGCCCTGGCGGGAAACCCCCGCATCCTTCTTCTGGACGAGCCCTGCGAGGGGCTGGCGCCGGTGATCGTCGAGGCGGTGGGCGAGGTAATTCAGGCTCTCACCGCGGAGATCCCGGTTCTTCTGGCCGAACAGAACGCCCGGTTCGCCATCGAGGTCTCGGACCGGGGGGTGGTCATCGACAAGGGCACCGTCCGGTTTTCCGGAAGCCGGGCGGAGCTGTTGGCCAACCGGGAGGTTCAGTCCCGGTACCTGGCGGTCTAACCCTTTCAGCCGGCGCCTTAGACGGCCCGGCGCATGAGGAACGCTTATGGACGTGTTGACCCTGTCGCGGATTCAGTTCGGGCTGACCACCGCCTTTCACATCATCTTCCCGACGCTGACCATCGGGCTGGCGATCCTCCTGGTGGTCATCGAGGCCCTCTGGCTGAAGACAAAGGATGAGATCTACTACCGGATGTACCGGTTCTGGGTGAAGATCTTCGCCATCCACTTCGCCGTGGGCGTGGTTTCGGGGATTACCCTGGAGTTCGAGTTCGGAACCAACTTCGCCCGGTTCTCCCAGGCGGTGGCCAACGTCTTCGCCCCGCTCATGGCCTACGAGGGGATGACCGCCTTCTTCCTCGAGGCCGGGTTTCTGGGGATCATGCTCTTCGGGTGGAACCGGGTCTCGCCGACGATCCACTTCATCTCGACCTGCCTGGTGGCTTTTGGGGCGTCCCTGTCGGCCTTCTGGATCATGGCCGCTAACGCCTGGATGCAGACCCCGGCCGGCTTCGAGCTCACCGCGGACGGCCAGTTCATGGTCGTCTCATTCGTGGACGCCATCTTCAACCCCGCCTTTCCCACCCATCTCACCCACATGCTCATGGCCTCTTACGAAACCGCCGCCTTCGTCGTGGCCGGGATCAGCGCCTACTTTCTCCTCAAGGGCGAGCACGTCGCCTTCTACCGTAAGAGCCTCGGCCTGGCCCTGATCATGGTGGTTATCTGCGCGCCGCTCCAGGTGGTCATCGGCGACTTCCGGGGGCTCAACGTGGCCGAATATCAGCCGGCCAAGCTCGCCGCCATGGAGGCCCATTGGGAGACCAACACCGATGGGGGCGCCGACTTCGTGGCCTTTGCCATCCCGGACATGGAAGCCGAGCGGAACCGGCTTGAAGTGACCGTGCCGGGGCTCCTGAGCTACCTGATCACCCACTCGAAGGACGGCCGGATCCAGGGGCTCAAGGACTTTCCCAAGGAAGACCGGCCCAACGCCCTGGTGACGTTCTGGACTTTCCGGGTGATGGTGGGGATCGGGTTCCTCTTTCTAGGGGCCGCGGTCTGGGCCGGGATTCTCTATTTCCGGGGTGAGCTCTTCACCAACCGGGCCTTTCTCTGGACCCTGGTGGCCCTCCAGCCGCTGGGGTTTATCGCGACCATCATGGGGTGGCTTACCTCCGAGATCGGCCGTCAGCCCTGGGTGGTTTACGGGTTGATGCGGACCGCCGACGGGGTTTCGCCCATCGCCGCCGGAAACGTGATCTGGTCTCTGGCCCTCTTTCTCGTCTTTTTCGCGGTGATCGGATCGAGCTACTTGTATTATATCATCAAGACCCTGAAACGGGGCCCGGACATGTCGAGCCCGCTGCCGCCGATCCAGCGGCAGTCCGGGATGCGGTCCTCTGACGGGGCACTCGAGGAAGCGGAGGTGAGATCATGACCCTGGTACACATCTGGATCGGACTGGTGGGGCTGGTGGTGATCCTCTACGTGGTCTTAGACGGCTTCAGCCTCGGGGTGGGGATGCTCTTTCCCACGGCGGACCGGGAATCGGAACGGGATCAGATGATGGACTCCATCGCTCCGGTCTGGGACGCCAATCAGACCTGGATCGTCTTCGGCGGCGGAGCCCTCTTCGCGGCCTTCCCGATGATCTACACCGTGCTCTTTTCAGCCCTCTACGTCCCCCTGCTCACCTTCCTGTTCGGCCTCATCTTCCGGGGGGTGGCCTTTGAATTCCGGGCCAACTCCAGCCGGAAACACCCATGGAACACCGCCTTTTTCTGGGGCTGCGTGGTGGCGACCTTCGGCCAGGGAGTGACCCTCGGGGCCTACATTTCGGGGATCGAGGTGGAAAACGGGCTTTTCGCCGGCGGGGCCATGGACTGGTTCACCCCGTTTTCGGTGTTGGTGGGCATGGCGCTCATCGCCGGCTACGTCCTCCTGGGATCGACGTACCTTCTCATGAAAACCGAGGGAGCCGTCCAGGAGCGGGCCTATCGCCAGGCCACCCTCGCCGCCTGGACCGTGGCCGGGTTCATGCTTCTGGTGAGCTTCTGGACCCCGTCGGTGGACCCCCAGATCCCGGTCCGGTGGTTTTCGGAGCCCCGGGTTTATATCATCTGGTGCTTTCCGGTCCTGGGGCTGGTGGCCTTTATCGCCCTTCTGACCAGCATCCGGGCCCGTCGGGAGATGGCCCCGTTCTTATGGAGCCTGGTCCTCTTCCTTTCGGCCTACCTCGGCCTCCAGGCGGCGCTTTACCCCTTGGCCATCCCGCCCCATGTGACCATCTTCGACGCGGCGTCCCAGACCAAAACCCAGTTGTTTACCCTCTGGGGCGTCATTCTGGTCCTGCCGGTGGTTCTTGCCTATACGATCTACAGCTATAGCGTGTTTCGGGGAAAGGTGAGCGTCGGGGAGGGGTATCACTGA
>CAZWGY010000082.1:0-3612 GCA_964633575.1 uncultured Desulfobacteraceae bacterium | reverse complement strand
TTCATTCACGGCTCGGTCCGGATGATCTCGGTGCCCAGGAGGACTGACGGCGAGGGTTTGAGGCCCATCTCCCGCATCACCGTGACGTTGATGACCCGCATCCCCTGCCAGTTGCGGGTGATGGGCAGGTCGGCCACCGGCGTGCCCGACATGGCCTTTTTCAACATGATGGCGGCTGTTTCCCCCTGCTCGTGGCCGGTGTGGGCCACCGAGCAGAGGAGACCGTGGCGGACGCTTACGGCATTGCCGGTTACCGGGCCGGGAAAGGCCCCGGCGACAAGGGGGATGGCTTCCGCCTCGCTCAGGTGGCGCCCATCCCGGTCGGTGATCCCGTGGAGGGCGCTGGTGAACAGGAGATCGCACCGTTTTCCCAGATCGGCGGCCGCTCGGATGGCGCCGTCGAGGGTCCGGGGGGTGATGAAGTCGTCGGGCCGGACCCGGGCCGGGTAGGTGTGCCGCTCCCGCTCGACCTGCCGCCGGACCAGCTCCGCCGTGGGCCCGGCCTTGATGATAAACCCCATCGACTCGATGGCCGGATAGAGCTGCTGGGAAAAGGCGATGGTTTCGGCGATGTGGAACCGTTCCAGGATGCCGGAGACGTTGTCGGACGGGTAGCCGTAATCCTCGGGGTCTCCGTTTACCCCGCAGAACATCACCGGGGTCTCCACCTTCCCCCGGAGGTAGGGGACCACGAACATCGACTGCGCGTTATCGTCGGCGGCGATCACTCCGGCGGGGGAAATCGCCCCGTATCGCTTCCACGCGGCTTCCGCCCGGGCCGGGCCGCCGTCCGGGTCGGTCTTGGTGTTGAGATAGACGGTCTCGATCCGACAGGCGTCGGCCAGCACCGCCTTAATGCCTTCGAGAGTATCGACGCACCAGGGGTAATCCGCCTCGTAGCTCATCACCACCAAGACCGTGGGGCGGTCCTCGGCGAGGGCGCCTCCGACGATCCCGCCCAGGCAAAGAGCGCAGATCATGACCGCGCCAAGATATGCTGATCGGAGCCGTTTCATGATACTCCGGGCCGGCCACGTCCCCCGAGTCCCGCCTTCTCGGGCTTGAATCCCTTGCGGGGCTTTTTCAATACTGCTCGAATGCATCGTCGTCGGCATCGTTTTTCCCTTCCCCTTTTTCGGCCGGCAGACGGATCTCGACGCCCCGCTTGGGGGATGAATGAAGAGGGGGTGGAGCTCCACGGCCGGCGGTCCGCTCAGAGTCTAGACGACGTGTGGGGCGAGGTTCGGACGGGCCGGGACCGCCCGGCAGGGTGAAGAACCCGGCGGTCCTCTGGAGGGTGTCCCCGAGGCCCGACAGCGACTCGGCGGTGGCGGCCATTTCCTCGGAGAGGCTGGCGTTCTGCTGGATCACCTGTTCGAGCTGGCCCATGGCCATGTTGATCTGTTCGGCGCCGCTGTTCTGCTCGCTGCTTGCCGCGCTGATTTCCGCCACCAGCTCGGCGGTCTTCCGGATGTCTGGGACCAGTTGAGTGAGCCGCTCTCCGGCGGTTTCGGCCACCGCGACGCTGTCCACCGAGAGCTTACTGATCCCGGCCGCCGCCTTCTGGCTCCGCTCGGCGAGCTTCCGGACTTCCGAGGCGACCACCGCGAAGCCCCGGCCGCTGTTCCCGGCCCGGGCCGCCTCGATGGCGGCGTTCAAGGCCAGGAGGTCGGTCTGGCGGGCGATCTCAGAGATGATGCTGATGGTCCGGGCGATCTCGTTCATGGCCCGGACGGTCTCGGATACCGCCTCGCCGCCCCGTTCGGCATCTTCGGCCGACCGGGTGGCGAGCCGCTCCGTCTGCTGGGCGTTGTCGGCATTCTGGCGGATGTTGGCGCCCATCTGCTGCATGGATGCCGAGGCTTCCTCGGCGGACGCGGCCCCTTCGGAGGCCCCTTGAGAGAGCTCCTGGGCGGTGGCGCTCAGCTCCTCGCTGGCCGACGCCATCCGGCCGGCCACCGACTGAAGCTCGGTGGCAAACCGGGTCAGGTTCTCGATCAGGGTGTTGACCGAATTCCGGATCTCGTTGAAATCCCCTCTGAAATCCTCTGAGATGGCCTCGGGCAGGTCCCCGTCGGCGATCTGTTTCAAAGCCTCGGCCGTCACCCGGATGGGGGCCACAAAGGCATCCACCAGGTCGTTGACCCCGGCGATAAGCGCTCCCCACTCCCCGGCAAAGGCTTCGGTCCGACCCCGGTGGGAGAGGCGCCCCGCCCGGATCTCCTCGATAAGCCCCCGGGTCTCGGTCAGGAACCGGCGGAGCGTCTCCTGGACTTCCGCCAGGGCAGCGGCAAGGGTTCCGATCTCGTCCCCCCGGCCCGTCTCCACCGTCCGGCTCAGGTCCCCCCGGGCAATCCGGCGGGCGGTCTCCACGATCCGCCGGACCGGCCGGCTGACCGATAGGGTGATGAGCAGGGCGAACCCGATCCCCAGCCCCACGGCGGCGGCGCCCACCGCCAGGGCGATGGCCGACAGCCTCCGGGCCGCATCTCCGGCCGCGCCGGTCTTTTCGTCCGCCAGACGGAGGGCTGAGTCATGGAGTGCGGTCACGGCCGCTTCGATGCGCTCGGCCTCTCCGGCCAGGGTCCGGGTCAACCCGGAGATCCGTTGGTCCTCGGCCACGAGGGCGTCAAAGGCATCGCGGTAATTCGAAAGCCGCTTTCGGGCGGATGCCTTCTGCTCAGCCGGAACTCCCGAGTTCTCGAAGACCTCCACCAGCTCCTCGATGGCGTCATGGGTCCGCTGGACGTAGGTCTCGTCGCCCCGGAGGAGGTAGTCTTTTTCATGACGCCGGATCATCAGCACACTTGCTTCCGCGTGGGGGACGTAGGCCGAATGGAGGGCCGCTTCCATCTCCCCGGCGGCCCGTTCCATCACCCGGCGGTAGCGATCCCGTTCCGGGTCTCCGGCCGGGGCGGCGGACAGGGCGTCCAGGGCCGACCGGTACCGAGTCAGGGCCTCGCCGAAACCCGATGCCTCGAAATACCCGGCCCCCCGCCGGTCCGCCAGGAGCCCGGCACAGTCCGCGGCGGCGCCGAGCAGCGCGGCTTTGGCTCCCACGTCCCCGGCCAGAGCGGCCCCCTCATGTTTCCGCATTCGAAGGCAGGCGATGTAGAGCCGGTCCACCTGGTGAGCGGTGATCTCGTCCATCAGCTCGTGGACAATCCGGCGGAAGCTCCCCTGGAGACCGGATTCGTGGTCCAGCCCCCGTCGCTCCCAGGCGGCCACCAGGTCCCGGAAGGCCCGGCCGTAAGCGTCGGCCCCCTCGATGATAGCTTTCGCCCGGTCGGCCGCCTCCCCGCCAACCTGAGCGGTCACGGATTCGGCATCGCCCTTGAGGGCCTCAAGCCGGCGGTCCACCGCTTCGGCCAGGGCCGGGTCCCGCCGGAGCTGGAAGGCGGTCTCCTGCTGCCTGGCGGTCAAGAGCGCCGCCTGGATGGTCGCGGCCCGGTCGGCCACGGCAATCTCGCGTTCCATGAGTTGATCGAACCGGTCGATGGTGGAATTGACGGCGTGGCGATAAATCCCGATGACGGCCGCCAGCAGGATGATCACGCCGCCGAAGCCGAGGGTCAGCTTCGTCCGGATGGTCATGTCTCTTATCGCCACGGT
>CAZWGY010000081.1:5307-13156 GCA_964633575.1 uncultured Desulfobacteraceae bacterium | reverse complement strand
CATAATGCGGGCGGGACGCCCGCGCTCCCAGGGCGCCCGTAAAGACCTCCGAGGTCTCTATTCCTCATCACTCATCACTAATGTTTTCACGATAAAACAATGAGTACACCACGGGGATGAGGACCAGGGTGATGAGGGTGGAGCCGGTGAGTCCGCCCACCACGGCCCGGGCCAGGGGGGCCTGGGCGTCGGCTCCTTCGCCGATCCCGAGGGCCAGGGGCAGGAGCGCGATGATGGTAGTCAGGGTCGTCATCAAAATCGGCCGGAGCCGCCGCCGGCCGGCTTCGGCCACCGCCTCCCGGACGGGAAAGCCGCCTTCCCGGAGGCGAGCCGCCTGGTCCACCAGGAGAATGGCGTTGTTGACCACGATCCCGCCGAGCATGATGCAGCCGATATAGGACTGGATGTTCAGGGTGGTCCGGGTGAGAAACAGGGTCACCAGAACCCCCACCGCCGCCAGGGGCACCGAAAGCATCACCACCAGCGGGTCCCGGAGGGACTCGTACTGGCAGGCCAGGACCATGTAAACCAAAACCAGGGCCAGGCCCAGGGAGATGAGCAGCTCCCGTGAGGACTTCCGCTGCTCTTCGTAGTCCCCGGCCAGGATGAGGTCGTAACCGGCCGGCCGGGGAATCCGGTCGAGCCGCGCCTGGACGTCGGCGGCCACCGACCCGAGGTCCCGCCCCGAGACGTTGGCCCGGACCGAGGCCAGGCGCTGCTGGTCCTTCCGGTCGATGACGATGGGCCCCCGGCTCGGCGCGGTCGTGACCAGGTTTCGCAGGGAGACCTGGGCTCCCGAGGCGGATGTGAGGGTCAGGTTGAGGATTTCGTCGATGGTCCGCTGGTCGGCGTCCTTCAACTGGACCCAGATCCGAAAGGCGTCGCCTTCCGCCCGGAGCTCGCCGGCTTTGGACCCTGCCACGGCGGTCTCGAGGAGTTCGGCCACGTCCCGGACGCTCAGCCCGAGGTCGGCGACCTTGTCCCGGTCGATCCGGATTTCCTGTTGGGGAATTCCCGCCCGCTGGTCGGCGTCCACGTCGGTAACCCCGTCCACTTCCGCCACTTCGGCGGCCACCCGCCCGGCCAGAAAATCGAGGGTGTCCAGGTCGAACCCCCGGACTTCCACGGTCAGGCCCTCGTCACCGCCGAGAAGCCAGCTCAGGAGAAACTGGCCCTGGGGGGCACGGGTTCGGATGGTCATCCCCGCGATCCGGCCTTCGAGCCGCTCCCGGAGATCCTGGGCGATCTCGATGTTGGACCGATCCCGCTGGGTGGCCGGGGTGAGGGACAGCCGCATCTCGCACCGGGCCGTATCCTGAGCCCGCCAGCCGGCGGCCCCGGCGCTTACCACCGATGAGACCATTTCGGGGACCGCCGGATAGACGATGGCTTCCATCTTCCGGGTCTGCCGGTCCACCAGCTCCAGCCGGGTTCCGATCTCCATCTCGCCGCTGATCCGGACTTCTCCCTCGTCGGATGGCGGGAGGAATTCGGTCCCGATGAGCGGCAGGAGGAGGAGGCTCAGGGCCAGGAGCCCGGCCGCGCCGAGGACCGTTATCAGCCGGCGGCGAAGGACCTTCCGGAGCAGGTCCCGGTAGCCGAGATCAACCCCGGTGAAAAACCGGCCGGCCCCGTCGGCAAGCCGCTTCCGCCAGTTTCGGTCCGGCCGGCCGTCAACCGGGGCCGTCGATGTCAACAGCCGGGAAGCCAGCATGGGCACCAGGGAGAGCGAGACCATCAGGGCACAGATCAGGGAGAAGATGATCACGTAGGCCAGCTCCTTGAAGAGAATCCCCGAAACCCCCTGGACAAAGACCAGAGGCAGGAAGATCACGAGGGTGGTCAGGGTGCTGGCGATAATGGCGGTGGAGACCTCGCGGGTCCCCTCCACCGCCGCGGCTTCGGGAGCCATCCCTTCTTCCTCACGCCGGCGATAGATATTTTCCAGGACCACCACTGAGCTGTCCACCATCATTCCCACCCCGAGGGCCAGGCCGCCGAGGGTCATCAGGTTCAGGGTGAAGCCGCCGAAGTAGATCAGGGCGAAGGTGGCGATCACGGAGATCGGGATCGCCAGGGAGATGACCAGGGTGGATCGGAGGTTTCGGAGAAAAAAGAGGAGAATCAGGACCGCCAGCGCGCCGCCGTAGAGGACCGACCGGGTGACGTTCTGGATGGACCGCTCGATGAAGTTCCCCTGGTCGATCACCGGGATGATCCGGATTCGGGGGAAGGCCCGGTTGGCGGCGTCGATCTCATCCAGAATGCTTCGGGCCACCTCGACCGTGTTGGCGTCGGCCTGCTTTCGGATGGCCACCCGGATTCCCCGTTCGCCGTTGACCCGGACCCGGCGGGTGACCTTTTCGTAGGTGTCGGTCACCTCGGCGATCTGGCCCAGGGTTACCGCCGCGCCGTCCCGCTGGATGATCACCGTGTTCCGGATTTCGTCAAGGTCGGCCAGCTCCGCCGGAGCCCGGAGGGTCACCTCGTAGCGGCCCTGTTCGATCTGGCCGGCGGGCCGGTCGAGATTGGCGTCTTTGATGGCCGTGATCACCGTGTGCGGCGAGAGCCCAAGGGCTTCCATCCGTTCCGGGAGCAGGGCGACGCGGATTTCCCGGTCAAAGCCGCCCCAGAGGTCCACCTGGGCCACGCCGGGAACCCGGGCGAACCGGTAGCGGATCTGATTTTCGATGAGCTGAGTCAGAGCCACCGGGTCGAGGTCCGAGGAGATCCCCAGGATCACCACCGGGAAGCTGGCGATGTCGAACTTTCGGACCCGGGGCCGGACCACGTCATCGGGCAGCTCGTTGATCTCGTCCTCGAGCTTGCTCCGGACGTCGAGCGCCGCCGTGTCGATGTCGGTCCCCCAGCCGAACCGGACCCGGACGCTGCTGTTGCCCTCGTAGGATTGTGAGGTCATCTCGGTCACGCCGGGAACGGTGGCGACGATTTCCTCGACGATCTGAGTCACCAGCCGTTCCATGACCTCCGGGCTCGCGCCTTCGTAGCCGGTCCGGACGGTCAGGGTGGGCAGCTCGATGGTGGGCAAAAGATCGATCCGAAGCCGGGTCAGGGAGACGACGCCCAGGACCACCACGATCAGGGTGACCATGGTGGTGAAGATCGGCCGGCGGACGCTGAATCGGGGAAGGTTCACGATTGGGATGCTTCCGGTTCGGCCGTCCCTTCCGGCGGGGCCGGGTCGGGGATGATGATGGGCGAGCCGTCGTCGATGAGCTGCTGGCCGAGGGTTACCACGCGGCCGGTCAGCCCTTCGCCGGTCACCTGGACCCGGCCGCCGTCCTGAATTCCCGCCCGGACGGGCCGCCAGGCCGCCCGCTGCCCGTCGTCGGTCACCACGAAGACCCCGGTCTCTTCCCGGCGGGTCGTCAGGGCCGCCTCGGGGACCAGGATCGCGTCATCGGCCCGGTCCAGAACCACCGTGGCCCGGATGAACATCCCCGGCTTGAGCCGGCCGCCGGGGTTGGCCACCATCAGCTCAACCCGGGCCTGCCGGGTGGTCTCCTTGAAAACCGGGGCGATCCGGGCGATCTCTCCGGTGAATCGGTCGTCGGGATAGGCGTCGGTGGTCAAGGTGGCCCGCCGGCCGATGCGCAGGCGGACGTAATCCCGTTCAGCCACGGAAAAGACCGCCGTCACCGGATCGAGGGCAACGATGGACATGAGCGGTTCGTTGGCCGGGACCAGCTCGCCGGCGTCCACGAACCGCTCGGCCACCACCCGCCGGTCGCCCCCTTCGGTCCAGTCGGCGGTCACCGATGTGTAGCCGAGCCGGATTTCGGCGGTCTTCAGGGTGGCTTCGGCCTTGGTCACTTGGGCTTCGGCCACGTCCACCCGAGCCCGCTTTTCGAGATGGACCGCCTGGGCCGCGTCGAGCTCCGACGCCGAAATGACCTGCTGGCGGCGGAGGGTCTGCTTTCGCTCCAGCTCCCGGGAGGCGATCTCCAGAGCGCTTTTCGCCTCGGTGAGATTGGCTCGGGCCACGGCCAGGTCGGCCCGGGCCCCGGCCACCGCCTGAACGTATTCGTCATTGTCCAGCTCGGCCACCACCTGACCCCGCCGCACCGGGTCTCCGATATCCACCTCCAGGTGCTCCACCCGGCCGCTCACCTTGGGCGCCACCACCAGCGATGCCTTGGACTCCAACGCCCCGCTGAAGGTCCGCCGGAGCGAGATGGACCCGCGCTCGATGGGCGCCACCTCCACGGCCGCCGGTGGCGGGGCCCCGCCCATCCGACGTCCCGGCGACCCGGCGTCCCCGGTCAGTCGATTAAAAACCGCCCAGAGGAAAACCCCGGCCACGCCGACCAGCAGCGCGCCTCCTATTACCTTTCGTCTATCCAGAATCATCCGGTTGTCGTCTCCACGGGTTGTCGCGCCATTCCCCGGCGCGGGAACCGCCGCCACCGGCTCAGTCAGAGCCCGGCGGCCTGCGGTATCGAAATCGAAAGGTAAAAAATCGCAGCTTCCGGCCGGCTCGTCAAGCGGTTCATGCCTTAAAAGACATCACGGCGTCTACTTTTTCCCGAACGGCGCCAGGTACTCCCCATAGCCGGCCTCGGCCATCTCGTCCACGGGGATAAACCGGAGGGCCGCCGAGTTGATGCAGTAACGGAGCCCGGTGGGCGCCGGGCCGTCCGGAAAGACGTGGCCCAGATGAGAGTCCCCGTACTTGCTCCGAACCTCGGTGCGGGTCATGAACAGCCGGGTGTCCTTCCGCTCCACGATGTGGTCCGGCTCCAGCGGGCGGGTAAACGAGGGCCAGCCGGTCCCCGAATCGAACTTGTCCAGCGAGCTGAACAGGGGCTCCCCGGAAACGATGTCCACGTAAATCCCGGCCCGCTTGTTGTCGTGGTAGGCGTTTTGAAACGGCGGCTCGGTCCCCTCATTCTGAGTCACCTTGTATTCCAATGAGGTCAGCCGCTCCCGGATGGTCGCCTCGTCGGGCTTTCCGTAAGGCGGGGCTTCTCCAGCGCCGCCGGCATCCGCTCCGGCCACCGGCGCAACCGCGCCGGCGGTCTCCCCCCAGACCTTTTCGATGAACTGATCCCGGCCCGAGTTGTACCGGTAGAACTTATATCGGAGCGAGCTCTTTTTGTAATAATCCTGATGATAGTCCTCGGCCGGATAGAACTGCTCCAGGGGCTGAATCTCGGTGACCACCGGCGAATCAAAACTCCCCGAAGCATCGAGGGCCGCCCTGGCCGCTTCGGCCGCCGCCCGTTGAGCTTCGGTCTCGTAAAAGACCGCGCTCCGGTACTGGTCCCCCCGGTCCACGAACTGACCCCCGCCGTCGGTGGGGTCGATGTGGCGGAAAAAGACCCCCAAAAGGGCCTCGTAGCTCACCTTCGCCGGGTCGTAGTGGACCCGGACCGCTTCGTAGTGGCCGGTGCCGCCGGCCACCACCGCCTTGTATTCGGGGTTTTCCACGTGGCCGCCGGTGTAGCCGGAAATCACCTCATGGACTCCCGGCACCTTCTCCAGGTCCGACTCCACACACCAGAAACAACCGCCGGCAAAAGTGGCGGTCGCCAATCCCGTATCGCTCATGACTGCCTCCTCGCTATCCCTTGCGGATATTGGAAAAACCATCCCGGCCACGGCGTTGGACAGGGCCAGGATGAACAAACCGATCAATAGACTCAGGCTGGAACGCATGACACACCTCCCTTTTTGTGCCCCCGCATCCAGTGAGTGAAGCCGGTTCGGCAACCAGAAGAGGGGGCGTATCAATAGCAAAGAATAATCATACTCGATTGAGCGGGCAAGGCGAGTGCGGATCGAGTGGAATTCGGGGTCAGGTCAAAGGGGAAACGGCCGACTCGAGCTCCCGTGCGAGAATCCGGTAAAAGGGTTCCCGAGCGTGGCGTTCGATCCAGGGCCGATGGCCGCATCGGGGCAGGCGGATGAAGCAAAAGTCGGCCAGGACGGATGTCAGCGGCTCTTCGACCCCGTCGGCCGGATGGGGGTCAAAATCTCCGTGGATCGCCACCACCGGGCAGCGGATCTCCTTTCCCAAAGCCAGGAGGGTTCCGTCCCGGCGGATGGCCGCCGCCTCGGGAAAGACCCGGTGGAAGAGGTCCGGCCGGGGGATCAGGTCCAGAATGTCGGACTCCACCGGGTCGTGGGCGTCGGCCTTTTCAAACAGGGTTCCCAGGCGGGCAAAGGCCGCCGGGTCATCGCCCCCCGGCGGCGATAGCGAGGCCAGGAGGGCTTCGGCCTCGGTCCGGTCCGACGGGTCCAGGCGCCCCAGCCGGGTTTCGAGGATGTCCGCCGCGTATTGGGACGAAAAGGGGCCGCTGCTCACCAGGATCAATTGTTTCACCAGATCGGGATGCCGGGCCGCGAGGATGAATCCCAGCCAGGCTCCCCAGGAAAAGCCCACCAGAACCGCCGGGGAGGATGCCTTGAACCGGACTACCCCGGCCAGCTCATCGACCTGACCGTCCAGGGAGTCGGCGGTCTGGATCGGCTCGATGACCCCAAAGCGCTCCGAGAGCCGACGGGCCACCGGCGCCATCTCACCCCCGGCACCCGGGCCTCCGTGAACCAGGACCACCCGGTGGGGCGGCCGGCCGTACCGGCGGGGATTGTCAACCGGGTCCGGGATTTGGGACGGGAAACGGGATGATCGGGTCATGGTTCAAACGCCTTTGAATGTTATCCGGCGGCCAGCCCCAGGGCGACCTGGACCGTCAGAAAAATGAGTAAAAAGACCGCGGCGGCCCGGACCGGCCGGGCTTTCGCCCGTGGCCACCGGCGGATGGCGAAAAGCTCGATGAGACTCAGAACCCCGGTCACCAGGATGATCGGCCCGGAGATGAAGATAAACCCGATCAGCGCCCAGTTTTCCGAATAGCCCCGCTCCAGAAAGGCCACCAGGGTGAAGTATCCGGCCGCGAGTGATCCGAGCCACCAGAACAGGGTAAGCCCCAGAAGCCCGCCGGTCGATCCGGACCGGACCCCGCCAATCAGCCAGGCAACCGAGACGAGAACGTAGAGGATGAGGGTGGGGATAAGCACGGCTTACAGCCCTTCTTCCGCGATGCCCGCGTCATGCCGACCGTGCGGCGGCTTGTCGAAGATCTCCCGAAGGGGGATGGAGATCTCCGGCGTAGTCAGGTGAAGGGTTTCGTCCCAATTGAAGATGGCCGGCCCGACAAACCGGCCGTTCTCCAGATGATAGTATTCGATGTATTCCCGCTCCGGGAAGGCCACCACGTAGGCCCCCACCCCAAATCGCTCGTAAAGCGCCTTTTTTTCGCGGCGGTCTCTCACCTCGGTGGCGGGCGAAACCACCTCGATAATCAGATCAGGGGCCCCTCGGATGTTGTCCGGGGTGATCTTTGTCCGATCACAAACCAGAAAGACATCCGGCTGAACCACGTTGTGATCGTCGAAGACCACGTCAGTGGGCGCGATCCCGGTATAGTAGCGCTGGCCGGCGTGGGTTTTGAGCCGAATGTGGAAGTTGCTGACGATATCCTGGTGACGGACCCGAGGGGCGGGGCTCATATCCACGGCCACGCCGTCGATGAGCTCCCATCGTTCGCCCTCAGGCCATCGGCGATAGTCATCATGGCAATAACGCCGGTCCCGCTCGACCGCGTGTCCCATAGTGCTCCTTTCTTCCCTCCGTGAGCTTACACCATCCCGAGCCGGATGAAAACGCGAAAAGGCGGCGCTTATTGTAGGGGCGGCCCCCCGTAGCCGCCCTGCATACAATTAATGACCTCCGAGGTTTCCAAATCTTTGGAAACCTCGGAGGTCTTTATCGGCTCCCGGGAGCGCGGGCGTCCCGGCCGCATGTTGTAGGGGCGGCCGGCCG
>CAZWGY010000081.1:0-5207 GCA_964633575.1 uncultured Desulfobacteraceae bacterium | reverse complement strand
ACGCGAATCACGGTCCATTTTCCAGTAGCCATCCCCGCCCCATCCGCCTAAAATACCCCGGTCTGGTTTGATGAACCTTCACCGGAGCGATGCCCATGACCGTTTTCGACCCCGCCATCCAATTTCGATATCCCTGGCGGCCCTATCAGGAGCGGGTGCTTCTGGCCCTGGACCGGCACCTCGACGACGACCGGCTCCATCTCGTGGCCCCGCCCGGCTCCGGCAAGACCGTCCTGGGGCTGGAGGTGGTCCGGCGGATCGGCCGGCCGGCCCTGGTCCTCGCCCCCACCCGGGCCATCCGGGACCAATGGGCCGACCGGTTCGCCGAGCTCTTTCTCCCCGAAGGCGCCGACCGCCGCGCCTGGATCTCGGCCGACCTGAACCGTCCCGTCCCGCTCACCGTGGCCACCTATCAGGCCCTCTACGCATTAGACGTCGGCGGGACCGGGAAGCGGCAAGCGGGAAAATCCCGAAACGATCGGCGGCGCCCGTTTGCCGGGCTCCGCCGGGCCGGCATCCGGACTCTGGTGGTCGATGAAGCCCATCACCTGAAAAACGAGTGGTGGCGGAGCGTCACCGCTCTGGAAAAAGCCCTGGACCGGCCCCGGGTGGTGGCCCTCACCGCCACCCCGCCGGTTGACGTCTCCCCGGCCGAGTGGGACCGGTACCGGAATCTCTGCGGTCCGGTGGACGCCCGGATCGGGGTCCCCGAGCTGGTCCGGACCGGGACCCTCTGCCCTCATCAGGACCAGATCCGGCTCACCGCCCCCACCGATGCCGAAGGCGAGCCCATCCGCCGGTTTCGGGAATCAGTCCAAACCCTCCGCGACGACCTCCTCCTGGATTTCGATTTCCTCGACGCGGTTGAAGGCCACCCCTGGCTGGTCCTCCCCGAGGACCACCTTCGGGCCATCTTCGAAGACACCCCTTTTTTCGCCGCCATGCTGGTTTATATCAACGCCGCCGGCCGGTGGATTTCACCTGAAACCCTCGAGACCCTGGGCGTTTCCCGAAAGACCTTGCCGGCCCTGACCCCGGACTGGCTCGAAACCCTTTTGGCCGGAGTCCTCTTTGCTCACCCCGGGGACTTCGACCGCTTTGCCCCCAAGCTGGCCGAGATCCGCCGGCGCCTGGCCCGAATGGGGGCCCTCGAGAAAAACCGGGTGGCCCTGACCCACACCCGGGCCATCCGGCGGACACTGACCCGGAGCGTCGGCAAGCTCGACGCCATCGTCTCGGTGGCCGAAGCGGAATCCGAGCTTCTCGGCGACCGGCTCCGGATGGTGGTCCTCGCCGATTACATCTATCGGGGTGAGATGCCGACCGAAGTAGAAGACCGGGCTCCGCTCCGCCGGCTCGGGGTTGTCCCCATCTTCGAACGTATCCGGCGGGAGCACCTCTGGGGGGTCCGTCCGGGCATCCTCTGCGGATCGATGGTGGTGGTCCCCGAATCGGCGGTCACCGACCTCGAGATCCTATCCGTCGAGGCGGACCTTGACCCGTCGGCCCTCGCTTTCGCTCCTTTGCCCCACGACCCCGGATACCGGATGGTGACCGCCGCCGGGTCGGCCGGGGGCCGGATGGTTTCCCTGATCACCGCCCTGTTTGCCCTCGGGGAGGTCAACCTCCTGGTGGGGACCCGGTCGCTCTTGGGCGAGGGCTGGGACGCGCCCTGGATCAACACTCTGGTTCTGGCCACCGGCGTGGGAGCTTACGCCCTTTCCAGCCAGATGCGCGGCCGGGCGATCCGGGCCCTGCCCGATGATCCCGACAAGACCGCCAATATCTGGCACCTGGTCTGCCTTGATCCCGAGGCCGAGGACGGCGGGGATGACCTGGCGACTCTCGAACGACGGTTCACCGCCTTCATGGGCCTGTCCGCCGACGGCCGGCGGATCGAAACCGGCCTGGACCGGATGGACCTGCCCCGGCCGCCCCTCTCCGAAGCCGACCGGGAGACCGCCAACGCGGCAACCCGGCGCCGGGCCGCCGACCGCGCGGGGATGGCCGCCGCCTGGCGGTCGGCTCTGGCGATTGGCGGGGATCGGGGCGAGCTGGTCGAAACCGTCCGGGTGCCCCGGCCGGCCGGCGTCGGCCCCCGGTCGGTGGCCGTGGCCGCCTGGACCTCGGGGCTCCGACGGAGCGTCCCCCTCCTGATCATCTCCGCCGCCCTGGTCTTCTGGGGGATCATCGCCGATTCCCCCGCCGGCGCGGTTGGGATCGGCCTCGGGGTTCTGCTCGGGAGCTTCGGCCTTATCGCTCTCCGCCGGCCGCTTCGGATGGCCCCCGGCTGGCTCCGGCTGGGGCCCGCCGGCGCCGGGCTCAGAGCCGTCGCTCAAGCCGTGATCGAAGCCCTCGCAGGGGCAGGCGAGGTCCGGACACCGCTTGCCGACATCCGGGTCCGGGTCTCCCGGTCACCGGACGGGACCCTCCGCTGCGGCCTCGACGGGGCCACAAACGCCGAGGCCGACGCATTTTCCGAGGCGCTTTTGGAAATGGTCGATCCGGTGACCGCCCCCCGGTACCTCATCCGGCCGGTCTCCCGACGGAACCGGCCATCCTGGCTCCCGGTTCCCCAAATTCTGGCCCGGCGAAAGGCCGATGCCGAAACATTCCGCCGGATATGGGAACGCCGCTTCGGCCCCACGGAGCTGATCTACACCCGGACCGGTCCGGGCCAACGGGAGCTGGTCCGGGCCCGACTCCGGTCCCTGGGCCAACCGGCCCGATCAAGCCGGCGGACGGTCTGGAAGGCATGACGCCCATCGGCAACGGCTTTGGGCGGCCGATTACCTATTTGTTTTGACGGGGAAAGGGTAGATGTGGTACTTTGAGATATAGACCGCCACGGCGGAAAGGGCTGGTTATCGGGAGTTGATCGGCCGCCCGCCCGATCGCGTGGCGAAATCGGCCGCGAGCCCGGCCTCGACCGCGTTTTCTTGTCCGGGCCGGCCGTTGGCTTCCATCTCTCCCCCCGGGGACGCCGCCCGGCGCGAACAAGCACATTCAGGCAGAAAGGAGGCGACATGGCCCGGCGACACCTGCTCGTACCCTACAACTTCTCCAATGAAGATGAAAAGTCCCTGAAGTTCGTCATCCGCCGTTATTCACAGACGGCGGATGTGGAGGTCACCCTCATTCACCTCTACACGTCCGTCCCGGAGGTCGATGTCCGCAACAACCCGATCATGGATAAAATGTCGGCGAATTTGGCCTACCTGAAGCAGAGGCAGAACGAAAAAGAGGAAGCCCTCGAAGCGGCCCGGAAGCGGCTGGTGGAAAACGGATTCGCCGATGACCAGGTGCATGCGGTCTTCCGCCCGATCCGACGCGACGTGGCCAACGACCTCATCGACTACGCCGAAAAGGAGCGCGTCTCCCTGGTGGTTCTCAACCGGAACCCGGAGCGGATCACCCGGTTTTTTGTCCGGAGCGTTTCCGACAAGGTCATCTCCCGCCTGAAGGACATCGAGGTGGTGGTGGTCACCTGATCCGGCTGACGCCCGGCAACCGAATTATCCTCAGCACCAAGCAATGCAACAGACGTAAAGGAGGACGCGATGGACGAAAACCGCATCAATGTGGAGGTCGTGGGGCTGGTTTCCGAGACCATCACTGAGTCGGAAAACCTGGACATGATGGCCAATCGGGTCACTCAGCTCCTCGTGGGCGCCCTGGGGATCAAGGGGGCCACGATATTCGTGGTCAATCCCACGACGGAGTCGCTGGAGATCGTCGCCGGCGCCGGCCTCAGTCTCGACTACGTGAACAAGGGGCCGATCCTCGTGGACAAAAGCATCGCCCTGGCATCCAACCGGGAGCCGGTGATGATCAGCGACGTCAGCAAGAGCGAGAAACTCCAGTACCCGGAAAAGGCCCGGGCCGAAGGCATCGCCGCCATTGTCTCCTTCCCCATTAACATCCGGGGCAAGCTCATCGGAGCCCTGCGGCTCTACCACTCCGAGCCCTGGCGGATCTCCGACTCCGACATCACCCATCTCCAGATGCTGATCCCCAACCTGGGCATGGCCCTGAAATACTTCCGCCTCGTCACGGCCGTCGAAACGGTCAAGGACGTGGTCAACGAAATCCACCCCATCTGGCTCTGATCCCCCGAGCCGCCGTCAACATCGCCCATGATGGGCATCGTGAAAACAGACCTCCGAGGTTTCCAAGTCCTCGGAGGTCTCTGTATTTTGGGCAACTCCCCGGCTGGCGGGGGCATCGTCCCCGGTGCTGGATGTGTGTAAAACACAGTCCCTGGGGAACGGGGTTTGGCGAGCCTGACTGCTCAAACGATGATCATGGCCGATTATTCGGGCTTGACTGAAAGGAAAATACGTGTTAAATGGAAAGGGTTCTTATTTAGTATGGAGAGGATACCATTGGCGGACCCTGAAAAACGATTTGAAATCATCATCCAGAAGCTGAGAAGCAGTGGACACAAGATAACGCCACAGCGGCTGGCCATCGCCAAAATTCTGGCCAAAAGTGAAGGTCATCCCAGCGTTGAAGATATCCATGACCAGATACAAAGGGACTTTCCGACCATGAGCCTTGCCACGGTTTACAGAAATATCGTGCTGATTAAATCAATCGGTGAGGTGCTTGAGCTGGGGTTTCCGGATGGAAGCAACCGGTATGATGGCAACAAGCCCGCTCCTCATCCCCACGTGATCTGTATCAGGTGTAAGCACATTGTTGACGCGGATCTGGATAGCCTGGACGAAATGAAAAGAAAGGTTTCGGTGGAGACGAATTTTCAGATTCTGAATCACCGATTGGACTTTTTCGGTGTTTGCGCCGATTGCCGGGGGGAAGACGCCTGATATTTTTTTGCCTATAATTGATATTGGTTACCAGATAACATTTTTGTTCAATTAACGCGGGCACCCTGCGTCCGCCGCACGGTGCCTTACCTCAGACGACGAAAGGAGATCACGTTATGACCGACGAAAGCAAATGCCCGGTGACGGGTAAAAGGAGCAATCCCACCGCCGGCGGCGGGACCTCGAACCGGGATTGGTGGCCGAACCAGTTGAACCTCAAGGTTCTCCATCAGCACTCCAACAAGAGCAACCCCATGGGCGAGGATTTCAACTACGCCGAGGAATTCAAGAAACTCGATCTGGCGGCGGTGAAGAAAGACCTCTACGCGCTGATGACCGACTCCCGGGACTGGTGGCCCGCCGATTACGGTCACTACG
>CAZWGY010000080.1:3998-13203 GCA_964633575.1 uncultured Desulfobacteraceae bacterium | reverse complement strand
ACCTGCCCTCGCCAGCGATTTCGATCCCGATCCCGATCCCGATTTCGATTTCGATAACCCATAACCCATAACCTAATTACCTATCGCCTATTCCTATGATATACACGAAACGCTTCATGCCGACCTTCGAGGGCGAAAACGCCCTCCGGGACCACCAGCTCAACGGGCTTCGGTGGACCGTTGATCATGCCTACCGTAACAATCCCGACTACCAGGCCAAGCTCGACGCCGCCGGAGTCGGCCCCGATTCGATCCGGAGCCTGGATGACATCACCCGCCTGCCCTTCACCACCGCCGATGACCTCCGCGACGGCTACCCCTTTCCGCTTCTCTGCGTCCCCTTTGACCGGGTGGTCCGGATTCACTCGAGCAGCGGCACCACCGGGAAGCGGAAAAACCTCTGTTACACCCAGAAGGACGTGGACGACTGGCGCCATTTCTTCGCCCGGTGTTACGAGACCGCCGGGGTCACCCCCGAAGACCGGGTCCAGATCGCCGTGGGCTACGGGGTCTGGACCGCCGGTGTAGGGTTTCAGCTCGCCTGCGAGGCGGTCGGGGCCATGGCGCTGCCGGTGGGGCCGGGCAACGTGGACATGCAGTGCCGGTTTCTGGAGGACCTCGGGTCCACCGTCCTCTGCTGCACCGCTTCCATGGGGCTGCTCATGGCCGAAGAAGTCAACCGCCGGGGCCTGCGGGACCGGATTCGGCTCAAAAAGGTGATCTACGGCTCCGAGAGATCCTCGGTCTCCATGCGCCAGAAGATTTCCGAGCTCTTGGGCGGGGCCGAGCTCTTCGACATCACCGGACTCACCGAGCTCTACGGTCCGGGCACCGGGATCGAATGCCCCGATCACGACTGCATTCACTATTGGTCCGATTACTATATCCTTGAGATCCTCGACCCCGACACCCTGACGCCCGTGCCCGACGGCGAGTGGGGCGAGATGGTGGTGACGACCCTGACCAAAGAGGCGGTGCCCCTGATCCGGTACCGGACCCGGGACATCACAAGGATTCTCCCCGGCCCCTGCACCTGCGGATCGATCATGCCCCGCCACAGCCGCATCAAGGGCCGGACCGACGATATGTTCAAGTTCCGGGCGGTCAACATCTACCCGTCCACCGTCGATTCGGTTCTCTCCGAGATCCACGGGGTGGGGTCCGAGTACCAGATCCACCTGTCCCGGGACGCATCCGAGCGGGGGATCATGCGGCTCGTGGTCGAACGGGCCGAGGGGGTGGACGACGGCCGCTCCGGAGCGCTGGCCGAGGAAATCACTAAGCGAGTGAAAAAGCGGATACTGGTCACCCCGAGCACCGTGGAAATGGTCCCCTACGGATCACTTCCCCGGTCCGAACGCAAAAGCCGCCGGGTATTTGACGAACGGATAAAGGATTCAATCGTTTGAGGACTGATGATTGAGGACCGATAGAGACCTCCGAGGTTTCCAAAAAATTTGGAAACCTCGGAGGTCTGATGAGGACTGAGGACTGAGGACTCATCACTCATCACTCAGCACTCAGCACTCATCACTCAGCACTCAGTCCTAAACAAGGAGTGACGGTGAGCATCGCTCAGAACGACAACGGCCCCATGGATAAGCCCGCCGGCGGAACGGCGGAAACGTCGGCATCGGACGGCGGCGCCAGGGAGAAAAAGCTGCTGGCCACCGAGTTCGGTGACGGGACCAGTTTGGAGCGGATTCGAGAGATCCTCTTCGGCGGGACTCTCCACCAATATGAACGGCAGGTCAACCGCATCCGGGAGCGGACCCGCCATGAGGTCGAAGACCTTCGGGAAGATGTGGACCGGCGATTTCTGGAGCTGGAAAGCTACGTCCGGCGGGAAGTCGATGCTTTGGGCGATCAGATCACCAGGGGGCTCCAGCGCCAGGATGAAGCCCTGACCACTCTGACCCGCGACCTCACCGGCATGGGAGAGGGCAATGCCAAAAAGATCGGCCGGCTCGGCGACCAGATGGCCAAAAGCCACCGGACCTTAAGGGGCCAGATACTTGACGAGTCCAAGCGGCTCACGGCGGATCTTCGCCGGAAACATGCGGAAACCCTTGACCGGATCGAAACGGCTATTGCTGAGCTCCAGGCCGACCGGGTGGATCGGGCCACCCTCTCCGGCATCTTCCAGGAAATCTCGGTCCGCCTCAACGCCGACCTGACCAACACCTTGAACCGGGAGATCGAGGCCATCGAGGCCGATGACGATGAATGACGCCACCGCCTCCGCCGAGGAGACCCGGCTCGACCGGGGGCAGTCCCCGCCGCCGGATTCCCACGACGGGGCGAGCCCCGACCCGGCCTCGCTGGATGAGCTTCGCCGACTTCTGGTGGGACCGGAGCAAGAGGCGATCCGGCGGCTCGCCCACCGGCTTGACCACCTGGAGCTCGACCCCGCCGACGTGGGGCGGGTTCTGGCCGAGGCGGTGGCGCTTCGAGGGGAACGGGATTCCACCCTGAGCCTGGCCCTGATCCCGACGGTGGAGGAGACGGTCAAGGCCTCGATCCGGAAGGACCCCCATGCCTTCGAGTCGATCCTCTCCCCGGTGATCGGCCAGACCATCCGGAGCGCCATCGCTGACGCCTTCCGGGCCCGGGTCCAGACCTTCAACCGGACGCTCGTCCGGAGCCTGTCCATCCAGGGGCTCAGATGGCGATGGGAGGCATTCCGGACCGGCCGGTCCTTTGCCGAGGTGGCCCTTCTCCACTCCCTCGTTTATCGGGTCGAGCAGGTCCTGCTCATCCACCGGGAGACCGGGCTCCTTCTCGAACACGTGATCGCCGAGGACCTGGAGACGGTTCAGGACGGCGACCTGGTCTCCGGAATGCTCACCGCCATTCAGGACTTCGCCCGGGACTCCTTTCAAATGGAGGACGGCGACGCCCTGGAGACCTTCCAGGCGGGGGATCTCACCGTCTGGGTGGTCCAGGGGAAAATGGCCATTCTGGCCGCGGTGATCCGGGGAGAGGCCCCGGAATCCCTCCGCGAACGCCTCAAACGAGCCCTGGAGGAGATCCATTTCGAGGCGGGGACGGCCCTGAGCCAATTCGACGGCGATACCGCCCCCTTTAAGGCCGTCCGGTACCGACTGAAGGACTGCTTCACCGAGGAGTACGTCGGCCGGGCGCGATCGGCCATCTGGACCTGGCTCGTCATTCTCCTCTTGCTCCTCATCCTGGTCGGCGGCGGAATCTACCTGGTCCGGTCCGGGCGGCTGGCCTGGCCGCCGTTTTCGACGAGCCCAAAGAGCCCGTCGGGCCGGGTGGTGGTCCGGCCGGTGCCGCCGGTGAAGGATGCAGACAAGCCGCGTCCCGACCCGGCCACGCTTCCGACGGAGGGATCGACCCCGGATGCCGCGGAGCCTCCCGCGATTGTCCGGTCCATGCCCGCTGACTGGCCGTCGGCGGTCCGGGACTACGTGGCCCGGTTGGCGGCCGAGCCGGGGATTCTCCTTACCGAGGTCGATCAGCATGGCGGCGTGACCCGGATCACCGGTCTCCGGGACCCCCTGGCCGCCCGGCCGGAGGATCTGTTGCCATCAGCCGGTCTTGGCGGCGAGGCGGTCCGGACCCATTTCATTCCCTATCAGACCCTGTTGCCGGAATTTGTGTTGAAGCGGGCCGAGCAGGCTCTGTCTCCGCCGGCCGGAGTTACCCTGACCCTGGCCGACGGGGTCCTTACGGCATCCGGGACCGCTCCCCACGACTGGATTCAGCGGGCCCGGACCGTGGCTCCGGTCATCAGCGGGGTGACCGCCTTTGAGACCACCAACCTTGTGGACGCCGAAATGGCGGCGCTCGAAGAGGCCCGGGAAGACATCGAGTCAACGGTTATCCGGTTTGTATTCAACACCGCGACCCCGGTCCCGGACCAGGAAGCCAGAATCCGGCGCCTGACCGGCCAGCTCCGGACCGTCCGGCGTCTGAGCCGGCGTCTCGAAACCCCCTGGGCATTGAAAATCCTGGGGCATACCGACTCCATCGGCACTGAGCGGCGGAATTATGCCCTGAGCCGGATGCGCGCCGAGTGGGCCCGGCAATTGCTGCTGGAAAACGGAATCGATCCCGCTCAAGTGACGGTGGTCGGCGTCGCCGATACCCAGCCGGTCCGGCCCGAACGGACCGAGACCGATCGGGCCATGAACCGGAGCGTGACCTTTCAGTTTATCCCCCCCGACCCGATATCCGAATCCCTGAGGTGGCCGTGATCCAGAAAAAGATCTGCATGGTCGGATCCTTTGCAGTAGGCAAGACGAGCCTGGTGACCCGGTTTGTCAAAAGCATTTTTTCCGAAAAGTACCTCACCACTGTTGGGGTCAAGATCGACAAGAAAACAGTGGATGTGGATGGCCGAACGGTCAACCTGATGCTCTGGGACCTCTATGGCGAAGACGAGTTTCAGAAGCTCCAGATGTCCTATCTCCGAGGGTCCTCCGGCTACTTCCTGGTGGTGGACGGAACTCGAAAAGAAACCCTCGACAAGGCCATGGCCCTCCGAAAGCGGGTCGCCGCGGCCGTCGGCCCGGTTCCCCATCTGATGCTCTTCAACAAAGCGGACCTTTCGGAACAATGGGAGATCGACCCGACGGCGCTCAAAAAGCACTTGAAGGGAGCCATCCCGGTGGGGGTGACCTCCGCCAAGACCGGTCAAGGGGTCGAGGCCGCCTTTCTGGACCTGGCCCGCCGGATGCTCGATGCAACTGGAAGATAACGCAAAGAAAAAAAACCTTGCGACCTTGCGGCTTTGCGTTAAAACAGCTTATGCAAAATCGGCCCGCCGGATACTGGAGGAAAGATGAAAGGGCTTTTGAGTCAACTGGAGATGGCGGTATTGGAGCGGATCGGCGAGGGGACCTTCCGTCTGTCCGAGCCGCCCCCGGACTGGATGGAGGGGTTTTTTCCCGACGCCCGGGAAGCCGGTGACCGGCTCATGCCGGGCGAGGCATTTCCCTTTCTCGATAATTTCCTCTTTGACGCCGAGGCGTTCTGGGAGTCGGGGGAGGAAGGGCGGCTAAAGTCCGGCTCCTGGATAGAAGCGGGGGCCTCGGGGGCGGAATATGCCCTGGAGGCCACCGCGCTTCAGGTCGCCGGCCGGCGGGTCCTGCTGGTGGAATGGCTGGGGGATGCCTACGAGCACCGGAAACAGGCGCTCCAGAGCGCCCGGGAGAGTCTCCTCATCCGGGAGTACCTCGAGGATGAGGTCCGTCGCCGGACCGCCGACATCCGGAAACGTGAGGAGGAAATCGCCCTCCGGCTCGTCTGGGCATCGGAGAGCCGGGACGAGGAGACCGGCGCCCACATCCGCCGTCTCGGCCGGTTTTCCGAAGCCATTGCCCGGGCCCTGGGCTGGCCTCCGGATCAGGTGGACGACATCCGGATCGCCGCCACCATGCACGACATCGGGAAAATCGGAATTCCCGACAGAATTCTCCTCAAGCAGGACCAACTCAGCTTCGAAGAGTACGAAATCATGAAGGCCCACACCAAGATCGGGGCCAATATCCTGGACGGCTCCGACGTCCCCCTGCTCCAGATGGCCAGGGAAATCGCCCTCTGCCACCATGAACGGTGGAACGGCACCGGCTACCCTCGGGGCCTCAAGGGCGACCGGATCCCCGAAAGCGCCCGGATTACCACCGTCGCCGACATCTTCGACGCCCTCATCAACAAGCGGGTTTACAAACCGCCCTTTGACGAGGAAAAAGCCCTCGGGATCATGACCGCGGAGTCCGGCACGACCTTCGACCCCCGAATCTTCGACTGCTTTCTCCGGATTCTTCCGGAAATCCGAAAGATCAGCCGGACGGTCCAGTAACCGGCCCGGCAAAAAGCCTTTTCACATCGCCTTGTCCATGATAGGTATTCCGGTTGCGTGGCGCGGATGATCGGGCCACCCCCCAACCTGGTTAGTAACGGACAAGGAGACCATGACAGCCATAAGGATTCAATACGGAGCTCTGTGTGTCGCGCTCGCCGCCGCCCTGATGGGACTGAGCGCTTCCCCGGCAACGGCCGCCGACCCCAAGCCGACCCGGGTTCTGATTCTCCCCTTTACCATCCACGCCGCCGAAGGGCTCGCCTTTCTGCGGGACGGAGTTCGGGACATGCTGTCCACCCGGCTGGCCCGTGAGGGCGAAGTGCTGCCCGAGCTCGCCGAAGGCGACCCGCCGGCATCCACGGCGGCGGCGGCCGAGGCCGGCCGGCGGGCCGGAGCCGACTACCTGGCCTACGGGTCGATCACCATCATTGGCGATCAGGTCAGCACCGACGCCCGGTTTTATGACGTCGCCAAGGGCCGGGATCTGGTGATCTTTCATGATATGGGTGAGCGACCCGGGGACGTGATCGAGCACATCAACGCCTTTGCGACCCGGATCAACGCTGATGTTTTCGGCCGGACCCAGACGGCCGCGCCGGTGGCCGAAGCTCCCCCGGAAACGGACACCCGACGCCACCCCGAAGCCTTATGGGCCGAAGAGCAAGGGGTATCCGCGGATCGACCCGCCCCGTCCGCCGATACACCCCGCCAGGACCGGTCCCGCCGGGAAGCGGCGGCCCCGCCCCCAGGCGACTTATGGCGGAGCCGAAACCTGCCGCTGGAAATCGTCTCCCTGACCGTCGCGGACGTTGACGGTGACGGAAATCAGGAGACGGTCTTTATCACCGATCAGGTCGTCCACGTGTACCGCTACATCAACGGCCGGTTTGCCCGGATCGGCGAAGTGGACACCCCCACCACCACCACCCTGTTGACGGTGGACGCGGCCGACATCAACGGCAACGGCCGGGCCGAAATCTTTGTCACGGCCATAGCCAGGGACGCCGATCAGTTGCGCTCCTTTGTTCTGGAGCACGACGGCAACCGCTTTGCCGAGATCGCCGACTCCCCCCGCTGGTATTATCGAGTCATGGAGATGCCGGGGGAGGGCCGGGTGCTCCTCGGCCAGAAACGCGGATTTTCGGAGCTCTTCGCCGGCGGAGTTCAGATTCTCGACTGGCGGAGCGGCGAGTACCGGGCGAGGAAGCCCTTAGACCTTCCCCGGGGCGTTGACATCTTCGAGGTGGCGGTCGGCGACGTCCTCAATGATGGCCGCCGGATGGTGGTCATCTTCACCGAGACCGATTACATCCGGATTCTCAGCCCCGACGGGAGCGAGGAGTGGCAGAGCGGGGAGACCTACGGCGGCAGCAAGACCTACCTCGACGTCGAAACCGGGGGAGCCATCGGCAATTACAAGGAAACCGACCGGTACTTCATCCCCCAGCGGCTTCACATCGTCGATACCGACGGGGACGGGGCCAACGAGCTGGTGGCCGTCCGCAACAAGGACTCCGCCAAGCGCCTCTTTTCAAAGGTCCGGATGTTCAAGGGCGGCGAGGTCGAGGTCCTTCGCTGGGATAAAGTGGGCGTCTATCCCCAGTGGCAGAGCCGGGAGATCAACGGTTACATCGCGGACACGGCGGTGGCCGATGCCGACAACGACGGCCGCCGGGAGCTGGTCATGGCAGTGGTCTCCAAGGCGGACGGACTGATCGGAAAGCCCCGGAGCTTCATCATCCACCAGACCTTTCCGTCGGCCGCCGGCCCGGCCGACTGATCCAGGCCCGAAACCGGGCGGCGGAATCATGAGCGGCGACCGGATTCTGGCCATTGACAGCGGGACCCAGAGCGTCCGGGCGATCCTCTTCGATGGCCGGGGCAACCGGGTGGCCGGGGCCCGGTCGCGGTTCACCCCCTATGCATCCCCCCGGCCAGGATGGGCGGAGCAGCACCCGGCGGTCTATTGGGATGCCATCCGCCGGGCCTGCCGGACCCTCTGGACCCAGCCGGGCGCATCCCCTGACAGCGTTGCCGGAGTCGGCCTGACCACTCAGCGGGGGACCGTCATCAACGTGGACGCCGACGGCGAGCCGCTCCGGCCGGCGATCCTCTGGCTCGACCAACGACGGGCTTATGGTTTGCCGCCCCTGTCCGGGGCCTGGGGGATGGGCTTCCGCCTGGCCGGTGTCGGGCGGATCATCGCCTACTTCCGGGCCGAGGCCGAGGCCAACTGGCTCCGGACCCATCAACCGGACCTGCTCCGGAAAACCCACAAGTACCTCTTCCTCTCCGGGTATCTCACCCATCGGCTCACCGGCCGGTTCGTCGATTCGACCGCCTGTCAGGTGGGCTACGTCCCTTTCGACTACCGCCGAAGCCGCTGGGCTCCGGACTGGGACTGGAAATGGCGGGCCTTGCCGCTTCGGCGGGAACAGCTCCCCGACCTGGTCCCGCCCGGCGCGCTTTTAGGACGGATCACCCGCCGGGCCGCCGCCGAGACCGGGATTCCCCGGGGCCTGCCCCTGATTGCCGCCGCCGCCGACAAGGCCTGCGAGGCTTTGGGGGCCGGGGCCTTGACCCCCGACGTCGCCTGCATCGGCTACGGGACCACCGCGACCGTCTCGGTCACCCATCGGCGATACCGGTCCGTCATTCCGCTCCTGCCGCCTTACCCGGCGGCCGTCCCCGGCCACCACAGCCTGGAGGTCCAGATCTTCCGCGGCTACTGGATGGTGAGCTGGTTTAAGGAGCAGTTCGGGCAGGTCGAGGAGCAGGCCGCCGACGGCGCCGGGATATCGCCCGAGTCCCTGTTCGACCAGCTCATCGATCCGGTGCCGCCGGGGGCCCTGGGGCTGGTATTATTGCCCTACTGGACGCCGGGCATCCGGTTTCCGGGGCCGGAGGCGAGGGGCGCGGTGATCGGGTTCGGGGACTTCCATACCCGGGGGCACCTCTATCGCGCCATCATCGAAGGACTGGCCTACGGCCTCCGGGAGGGCGCCGAAAAGATCCAGCGCCGGACCCACCGCCCGCTCACCTCGCTCCGAGTGGCCGGCGGTGGGTCCCAGAGCCGACATGCCATGCAGGTAACCGCCGATGTTTTCGGCCTGCCGGCGGCCCGGCCGGATATTTTCGAGGCCGCCGCCCTGGGAGCGGCGGTTGACGCGGCCTTCGGGCTGGGATTATATCCGGACGTGGCGACCGCCGCCCGGGAGATGACCCGGATCGGGGAGACCGTTGAGCCGGACCCGGCCCGGCATCGACTCTACGACGAAATCTACCAGGGAATTTACCGGAAGCTCTATCGGCGGTTGAAGCCGCTTTACGAGCGGCTTCGGGAGATTACGGGATATCCGCCGTGATCAGGGA
>CAZWGY010000080.1:0-3898 GCA_964633575.1 uncultured Desulfobacteraceae bacterium | reverse complement strand
CCATTGGTAAAACCCAGGGCATCGCCCTGAGAACCGTCTAATAAACCCGTCCCCGTCCGTGTCGCTTGCCGAGGACTTCCAGGGTGTCGTTGATCACCATGAAGGCGTTCGGGTCCTCTTGCCAGATCAGCTCCTTCATCTTGCTGAGCTCAGTTATGCCGGTGATGGTGAAGATCACCTTCTTGGGGCTGCCGGTAAAGGCCCCCTCGCCCTTGAGAAAGGTTACGCCCCGCCCTTTGTCGGCCAGAATGGTCCGGGCGATGGTATCCGCGTGGTCCGAAATGACCATCAGCGACTTGCGCTGATTGAATCCGGAGATGACCGCATCGGCTGTCCGGCTGCTACTGTACAGGCAGACGATCGAATAAAGCAGCATCTCGAGGTCATAGATGAGCCCACCGGCCAGCAGCACCGCGGCATTGAGCAGAAAGATCACGGCGCCAATCCGGAGGCCGAACCGCTTGTTCAGATAAATAACCAGAATGTCAAACCCCCCGGCGGACCCCACCGACCGGAGAATCAGCCCGGCCCCGGTTCCGCAGATCACCCCGGCGAACAACGCCGACAGCATGGGGTCCTGAAGGTCTGGAACCGGCGGCTGGATGGTCGCGGCGGCGACGGAAAAGAAGACCATCCCGATCACCGAATAAACCATGAATCGGCGGCTGATGTGCCGCCATCCAACCAGGGCCAGGGGGATGTTCAGCAACAGGTAGATCCATCCCACGGGAAGACTCGGGACGAGATAGTGGGCCAGGATCGACATCCCCACGACCCCACCGCTCAGGAAGTTGAAAGGGATAACCAGGGCGTTGATCCCGATCACGCAGATCACGCTCCCGGTCATGATCAATGCCAGGTTGAACCCGATGGTCTTGCCGTCATGGCCGAGCCATGACCAGGCATGATCAAGTTTTCGAGGAAAGTTGCGGGCCAGCTCCACGTTTTTATTCGCTCCGGTCAAGGTTATAGGTTTTGTGGCGGGATCTCGCCATAAGGTCCCGGCAATAGAATAGCAAACCCCGTGCCACGCCTCGTCATCGGCCCGGCGGCCCGTCGTCGAGGGATTGTCGAGGGGTTTTCGGAACCGCCGGTTCCGGTTTGACTCGGAAAATCGGAATTGACGGGGCCCCTTTTGATCCGGCCGTCGGGTCCGGACTTAAACGCTAAGGCCCGCCCCCTCCTTCCCTGAAATCCAGATTTAGACATAAGTGTCCGCCTCTATCGGGGACGCACGCATGGCAAGGGCGGCCACGGGGGCCGCCCCTGGGTCCGGGATCAAAACCACTCATGGATCTGGCACCCCTTTTGCTATCAGGTAAGCGTTGCCGTGTCGGCGGGCGATGCGGGACCACAATATTTCCCCTAATGTGCGAGGACAGGATAATGGGCTGGAAATTCTGGCAAAAATCAACGGATGTCAAGGCGGGGCCGAAGCTGCCCAAACCCAAGGAGCTGCCGTCCGGAGTGGGGCGTTACCTGGTGGTCAACCTTAAGCATGATCCGGACTGGGTCTGGGCGCTGAGGAGCGTTTCCCGGCCTCTGGAGGGAAGCAAATCCCGTTTCGAGGTCCGGGTCTATGACGATGTTCTGTCCCGGGAGGCGGGCGTGGTGGTGAAAAACTATCTCACCCTGGATGATCATCCCGAGCTGATTCTCTTTGACGGGGTCTATGATAAAACTACCTGGAAAGTCGAGATTGCCGAGCGGCCGCGGGCCGTGCGGCAGCCAGCCGCCTGATATCGGGCATCGGGGCTTGCGGATCTATTCCTTCAATCCGCTCCGGTCTCTGGGAATCCCGGGAGCCCGATACCTCAAGCCGGAACAAATGTACGCGCTCGGCCCGGTTCTGAGGGCCGCGGACTGGGTGTTGTTCCCCGAGTACTGGCAGGTGGACGCCCTTGTCTATGGCCTGAAGTGCCGGATCTTTCCTTCCATTGCCACCTATCACATCGGCCACGACAAGATCGGGATGACTCGGGCTTTCTGGGCGGTCTGTCCGAACGCGGTCCCGGTGACCCGGATCGCCCGATCGGGGCCGGTGGCCCGTGAGGAGATCCTCGATACCTTCGAGTTTCCCTTTGTGGCCAAGGACATCCGGAGTGCCGGCGGGGCGGGAGTCTTTCGGATCGAGTCCGTTGCCGACTGGACCGCCTACGAGCGGGAGCGGGAGGTGTTCTACGTCCAGGAGTACCTGCCCATCCACCGGGACCTCCGGATGGTGGTCATCGGAGACCGGATCGCCGCCGCCTACTGGCGGGAGTCGGCCGAGGGGGCGTTTCACACCAACGTGGCTCGGGGCGGTCGGGTTTCGGATGCCCCGGTGCCGGCGGCGGCCCGGGATCTGGTTCTCGAAGTGGCGGAAGCCCTCTCCATCGACCACGCCGGTTTTGATGTGGCCGAGGTCGATGGCCGGTTCTACATTTTCGAGCTCAACCCCTTTTTTGGTCACCAGGGCCTCGTCGAGCGGGGCATCCGTCCCGGGGTCCTGATCCACGACCATATAACCCGGATCACGCCGGAGACCGGCGGTCCGGACGTGCCCGGGGACCTCGCCCGGGCCGGATAGCCGTGCTGACCCAACTTTTCCATCCCCATCCATTATTGGACCAGACGCCGGTTGATATGCGGCCGGATCTAGTTTATGACAAGGCACTGACGGGGGCGCGTCGGGTCGCGCCCGAAGGGACCATCCGATGGGGAGTGGGAATGAAGTCTGTGCTGGTCGTCGCCAATGGCGGCGAGACGGTCAAACGAATTCGGTCGGCCCTGGCCGGGGGATACCAGGTGGCCCATGTTGCCGACACGGAGGCGGCCTTGCGGCGGATGGCCCAACGGCGGTGCGATCTGGTGTTTCTGGACATCGCCGTCTGGGGCGAGGGGGCGGATGAGGCCCGGTACGCGGCGGATCTGAAACGGTTTGCCGAGACCCATCCGGCGGTGGATGTGGTGGTGATGGCGCCCCGGGAGCGGGTCCGGGAGGCGGTCCGGGCGGTAAGGGCCGGGGCGAGGAATTATCTCATCCAGCCGGCCGACCCCGATGAGATCCGGCTGGTGGCCGAGTCGGCGGGAGAAAGAGAGATCCTGCGCTCCGAGCTGGACTACCTCCGGGACCGGTTCTGGAAGACCGATTCCCGGGAGATCATCCAGACCGGAAACCCGGCCATGCGCCAGGTCTTTGCCAAGGTCCGGTCCGTGGCCCCCACCCGGACCACCGTGCTGCTGGTTGGAGAGACCGGCACCGGCAAGGGAGTGATCGCCCGGCTGATCCACCACCACAGCAACCGGGAAGACGCCCAGTTCATCAGCGTCCACTGCGGCGCCATCCCGGACACGCTCCTGGAAAGCGAGCTCTTCGGCCATGAAAAAGGCTCCTTTACCGGCGCCATCCAGAAAAAACTCGGCAAGTTCGAGATCGCTCACCGGGGGACCATTTTCCTGGACGAAATCGGCACGGTCACCCCCCCGGCCCAGATCAAGCTGCTTCAGGTGCTCCAGGACGGAACCTTTTCCCGGGTTGGCGGCGGGGACGTCCTCACCACGGGGGCCCGAGTGATCACCGCCACCAACGCCGATCTCAAGGCCATGAGCGAAGCCGGGTCGTTCCGGAAAGACCTTTACTATCGCCTCAACGTCTTTCCCATCGAGATCCCTCCCCTGCGGGAACGAATCGAGGACATCGCTCATCTGGCCAACATCTTCCTCACCCGGCTCAACCGGAAGATGGGCAAGGGCATCCGGGAGGTCCACCCGGAGGTGGTCGAAGCCATGAAGCATTACCCCTGGCCGGGGAACATCCGGGAGCTGGAAAACCTCATGGAGCGGGCCTATATCCTGGAGACCGCATCGGTGCTCACCCCCGACGCCTTTCCCGCCGAGCTCACCGGCCTTCCGAACC
>CAZWGY010000079.1:0-13271 GCA_964633575.1 uncultured Desulfobacteraceae bacterium | reverse complement strand
GAGGTCTATTTGCTGGAAACCCCGGAGGTTTGACGGACCGTGACCTGATATAGGCGGGCGGTTCCCGAAAGTCAAGGCCCGCTGATTTCATGTTGACCCCGCCGCCCTCTATCTGGTATTGAATGTAATTAAGTTATTGGATGGTACTTCAGACCTCCGGGGTTTCCAGTTTTTTTAAAACCCCGGATGTCTGACGGAAACCGATAGCTTTTAACCTATACTATAACCTGCCTTGACATGACCCTGAAACAGGATTCATTATGACTCCCCTTATTCCCCCTCCTCGGGTCCGCCGGCGGAAAATCCTTTGGGTGTTGCTGGCGGCGGCCCTGATGTTCTCCAGTTGTGGCGGTGGAGACCCTCCACTTCAGCGGATTCTCCAGTCCCTCCAGGGCAGCCGGGATTATTCGGTCATCCTGGAAAACATGAAAGAAGAGGGCAACTTTTTTAACCACTATTATCATAAGTACCGGGTGGTTCGAAACGGGGATGCATCGGTGACTGACTGGATGGAAGTCCCCCGTAAGACCTACCGGACCCACGAGACGCTTCTGGGGATGGTCATCGCCGGTCGAAAGGACGGCGAGCCTATTGGAGCGGCCATCCCGCCGGCCTATCAGTACGTGGGAGACCCTCAATACGGGCAGTGGCGTCGGGATAACGACGGGCGGATGTTCTGGGCCTTTGCCGCGCTCCCATTCCTCGCGGATACCGACCGTCGGATTTACCGGAGGGATTACGATGCCTACAAACGGGCGCGGGCAAAGAATGTCCCCTTTTTCGGGCGGTCCCATGAATACGGTACCAGCGGGACGATTACGAAACAAAAGAAGCCCGATTTTTATGCCCGGCAGCGGGCTAAACAGCAGGTCAAATCGGCATCGTTTTCCGATCGGGTCAACAAACGGATCGGCCGGACCCAGACCGTTGTCCGGAGTCGGGCCGGGGGCAGGGGGAAATAGAATATGGAAATCCTGGACAGGCTGCTGACCGCCGTCATTCTGATCGCGGTCTTCTATGTGCTTTTTTTCATTGGCAAACTGATCCACGATCTGCTCCATCGGGAATACAACCTCACCCTGGAGCTGGTGGAAAAGGACAACCCGGCGGTGGCTCTGGCGGTGGCGGGGTACTATCTGGGGTTGGTGCTGGCCATTGGTGGTGCTCTGGTGGGGCCGAGCCGAGGGATCATTTCGGACCTCTTCGACCTGGGGATTTACGGGCTGTTGAGTATCATTTTGCTCAACCTTTCGTGGGTGCTCTGCGACCGGGTGATTCTGAGCCGGTTTCGGATGAGCGACGAGCTGATCCGGGACCGGAATTCGGGAACCGGAGCGGTTTCTTTCGGAGTGAGCGTCGCCACCGGATTGATCATCTACGGCTCGGTGGCCGGGGAAGGGGGGAGCATCTGGACCGCCATGGCCTTCTGGGCTTTGGGGCAGGTGATGCTCACCATTGCCGCCGTGGTCTATCGGGCGGTGGTCCCGTATGATCTTCACGCGGAGATCGAAAAGGACAATGTGGCCGCCGGGGTGAGCTTTGCCGGGGCTCTGATCGGGATGGGCATGGTGGTTGGTCTGGCGGCTCAGCGGGATTTCCATTCCTGGCGAGCCGACCTTGTGCCTTATGTGATCATCGCCCTGTTGGGGCTGATTCTGTTGCCGGTGATCCGGTTTCTTACCGACAAAGTGCTGCTGCCGACCGTTCACCTGACTGACGAGATTGCTTCTCAGGAGACCCCCAATGTGGGGGCCGCCTACATCGAGGCGTTTTCCTATATCGCGGCATCGTTTGTCATCTACTGGTGTGTCTGATCCGAGACATCTCGGAACCGTTTTAAAGATCGCCCTGTTCGCCACCGGCTGTGCCGGTATCGTGGCTGAGTTCGTCCTGTCCACGCTGGCGACCTATCTCATCGGGAACGCCATCTTCCAATGGACGATGGTGATGTCGATGATGCTCTTTGCCATGGGAGTTGGCAGCCGGATCAGCCGGTTGTTTCGCCGTCACCTGCTGGAGACGTTCATCCTGGTGGAATTCGCGCTTTCCACTCTCTGCGCCGTCTCCGCCATGCTGGCTTACGCCGCGGCCGGTTACACCGATTACACCGATCTGTTGATCTACCTGCTCGCCCTGATGATCGGCGGCCTGATCGGCCTGGAAATTCCGTTGGTCACAAGGGTGAACAATACTTACGAGGAGCTGCGGATCAATATCTCCGGGGTCATGGAAAAGGACTACTACGGGGCCCTGCTCGGGGGGATCATCTTTGCTTTTTTCGCTCTGCCGTATCTGGGGCTCACCTACACCCCGATCATCCTAGGGTCGGTTAATTTCCTGGTGGCCGGACTGGTTCTTTGGCGGTTTTTTTTCTTGCTGGAGCGTCGGCGGATGCTGGTCTCAATCGGCGGGGTTACCCTGGCCGGGCTGGTGGCCATTGCAATCCTGGCCCAGCCGGTGATCATCCACGGCGAGCAGAAAAAATACGTCGATAAGGTCATCTATTCGGCTCAGACGCCGTATCAGAAGATTGTTATGACCCAGTGGCGGCAACACCACTGGCTTTACATCAACGGCCAGCAGCAGTTTTCCACTTACGATGAGGAACGGTATCACGAGCCGCTCGTTCATCCGGCCATGGTCCTGGCTCCGGATGCTCGACGGGTGTTGATTCTCGGCGGGGGAGACGGGCTGGCGGTAAGAGAGGTCTTGAAACATGGAAGCGTCGAGTCGGTCACTTTGGTGGACCTTGATCCGGCCATGACCGATTTGGCCCGGACTCATCCGGTCCTGGTGACCATCAACGACGGTTCGCTGAATCATCCGGCCGTGACGGTGATTAACACCGACGCCGGCCGGTTCCTGGAAACCGACGATACCTTGTATGATGTGGTCATCGTGGATCTGCCGGACCCGGACACAGTGGATCTCATGCACCTTTACGACCTGGATTTCTACACCATGGTCGGCCGGCATCTGGTCCGGGGCGGGGTTTTTGTAACCCAGGCCACAAGCCCCTTTTTTTCACGCCGGGCGTTTCAGTGTATTCTTCGGACCGTCCGGGAAGCCGGGTTTACGGCGTTGCCCTATCATAACCCGATTCCGACCATGGGAGAATGGGGGTGGGTTTTGGGGGTAAGGTCGGCGGACATGGATGAGAAGACGCTCAAGGAGCGGGTTATCGCCGGGGACTACGAGGCCCTGGCGACCCGGTTTTTGAACGGCGATGCCGTGATTTCGATGGTTCACTTCGGCCGGGGGGTGATTGATCCGTCGGTGGTGGCTGAAGTCGCGGTCAACCGTCGGAGCCGGCCGGTGCTCCATCGGTATTATGCCGACGGTAGTTGGGGGATCTATTGATGGGGCCCCCGCGTCGGGGGCCGCCCGAGTAGAGAATTCCTGAGGTCCGAATACGCCGTTTGCCCCATTGATTTGGGGGATGCGTTGCCGGAGGATGAAGCTGGTCAAAACTCGGCACGGACGCCTATTCGGGAAAATCGCTCCGCCGAAGGCGCCGTCCGATGGGGTTTTAAAGACCGGGATGCGTGAAAAGGCTTGACACCGGCGGACCTTTTGAATAATGAATGCAAGGTATAGCGCCTTTTTCAGGGAGACGGCGGGGACGGCGATAACCTTTCAACATGACAACCTAACGCCAGCACAAAAATGGAGTGTTCGAATGCGCAATGAAACCATGAGCTTCGGAAGGGCATTAACGGGGGCGGGCGTCAGTCTATTGCTGCTCATCGGCATCGCGGTGACGTTTGCCGGCTGTGGACGGGTTTTGAACGAGGCCGAGCTGGCGGATCAACGGGAGCAGAACGCCAGAAGCGATCTTGAGATGATCAAGCCGCCCATGGACATCAATTTCGAAGAGCCGTTGACCCTGGATGACGTGATCAACCTCGGGTTGCGGAACAACCTGGAAGTCCGGATCGCCAAGCTTGACGAGGAGATTGCCGACAGGGAGACCCTGGCCCAGCGCCTTCGGATGCTCCCCGGTTTGAATGCCGACGCCCGGTTCGAGTACCGCGATGATCTCCGGAAAAGCGATGTTTACAACTGGCAGCTCGACATGGATCAGCGGGATTATACCGTCTCCGAGCTCAAGGACAGCTTCAAGGCGAACCTTTCGCTGACCTGGAATCTCCTCGATACCGCTCTGGCCTATGTCCGTTCCACCGCATCCGAGATGCGGGAGCAGGCCATGGAAAAACAGCGCCGGCGCCAGGAGCAGCAATTGGCCCTGGACATCACCAAGGCTTACTGGCAGGCGGCGGCCCTGGAAGATGCTCTCGATTATGTCCATGCGGTGGAAAAAGAGCTTAAGGGGATCAAGCGGAACATCGACGCCGCCGTGGTCGCCGGGGATATGGACCGGATGGACGGCGCCGAGATCGAGCTTCGGCTCAAGGAGCTGGAGCTGACCATCCGCCAGCTTCAGGCCAACCTGTCCACATCCCGACTGGAGCTCTCCCGGCTGATGGGGCTCAACCAGAACGTCCAGTACACCCTGGCCCGGCCCCCCATCAAGCCCATTGTCGCCGCTCTTCCGCATACCAAGGAGCTGGACATCGACGCCCTGGAGGAATATGCCCTGACCCACCGGCCCGAGCTGTTCCGGAGCGACATCCAGGTAATGATCCAGAAGGAAGAGACCAAGACGGCCTTTTTGAGCCTGTTTCCCGGGGTCAGCTTCTTTACGGCCACCCATTACGACGACAACCGGCTTCTTTATTCAAACACCTGGAACAGCGTCGGGGCCGGCGTGGGCTGGAACCTGCTCAATATCCCATCCACCCTGGCGACCCTCAAGGGGCGGAAGATCGCCGTCAACATGGCTGAAGCTCAGCGGATGATGATGACCGTGGGCGTCATCACCCAGGTCCACATCGCGCTTCTGGATTATGCCATCAAGGTTGACCGGTTCCGGCTCCTCGAAGAGACCTACCAACTGGCCGCCAATCTGCTCGATATGGCCAAGGAAAAGAGCCAGATGAACCGCTTGCCGAAGCTGGCGGTGACTCAGCGGTATCTGGAGGAAATGGCGGCCAAGCTCCGCCGGGACGAGTCCGTGGTCGATATGATGGTGGCCCACAAACGGCTCTGCGTCAGCATCGGCGTTGCTCCTCAGAACTGCGACGGCAACCTGATGCTCGCCGGGGATTCCAGCGGTGCCGGCTATGACATCACTTTGGAGACGCCGTCCGGATTTGTCGGAGACGGGATGGAAGCCGAGGGCGACTCCTTTGGCACCACTGATCTCCTGTCCGGATCACCGGAAGACCTCGGCACGGGTAGCGGCACCGGCACGGATGCCGGAGGCTTCGGTGGAACCCCGCCGGGCGATGAGGCCTGGTCCGATGGCGACGCCTACAGTGATGATTTCGCCTTTAGCGGCACCCGGGAGCTGTCCCCCGGCGGTGAGGATGCGGGGGCGGCCCCTCTGACCGCCGACGCTTCGGGATGGGCCACCGATGCCTCGGACCGGTTTCTGTGGAAGGTCCAGATGGGATCATTTACGGAGGAGGGCGGCCCGAGGAAGCGGATCGACCAGATCAAGAACCTCGACCTCCGGCTTATGGACAATCGGGATGCCCGGATTTCCACCAAGCGGCTCGGGGGAAAGCTCTACAACCGGGTCCGGGTGATGGGGATGACCGAGTCTGAGGCGAGGACCCTGGGCCGGAATCTCAAGGCGAACGGCATGGAATACTGGGTCGTGCCCCCCACTTCCAACCATTGGTAAGGAAGAAAGCCGGGGCCTTTCGCCCTGTCCGCGTGCGGAGACGCACAGGCAGGCCGATGGGGCGCTTGGATGCGGATATCACGTTCACCATTAGGGAGGTGTTGATATGCTGAAGCTGATGAAGCTGGAAAACCGGATCGTCCTGGACGGCGCGGCCCTGGCGGCCGTTGCCGAGGCCGTCGATCATGCGGACGACGGGGGCGCGACTCACGAAGGGGATGCCTATGCGGGGGAGCCGGCCGAGATCGGGCATTTCAGCGATGCGTCGGCCGGCGCGGCGGCCCTTTTGGCCGGCCCGGACGTCGATTCCGAGCCGGTGGACGTGGTCCTCATCGCCGACAGCCTCCCCGACCCCGACGCTCTGGCGGCGGCGGCCGACGCCGATGCCCGGGTCATCATCTACGATGCTGAAAATGACTCCGCTGAGGCGGTGGTGGATCGGGTGGTGAGTCTGTCGGAAGATCTAAACCGGCCGGTGGGGTCGGTAACCCTCCTTTCCCATGGCGACGACGGCGGGTTTACGATGGGCAATGAGGCGGTCACCGCCGAGACGGTGGACCAATTCAGTTCGTCCTGGCGGGCGCTAAACGGTGTGATGGCCGAAGACGGCCGGATCTATCTTTTCGGGTGTAGCGCGGGCGGCCGGGGAGATGGCCAGGCGCTCCTGGACGGGCTGGCGTCGGCCACCGGAGCTGATATCTTCGCCTCGGATGACATTACCGGCCATGGGGGCGACTGGGATCTAGAAGTCGCCGCGGACGGATCGACCCCGGATGTGGTTCCGCCGTTGGATACGGAGCTTCTGGGAGACTACGCCGGCGTGCTGGCGGCGCCTTCGGCCGCAAACGGCGATGTGACCCTGGACGAGGACACCACTTACGCCTTTACCGTGGCCGATTTCAATTTCAGCGACCCCGACGGCGATCCCCTGGCGAAGATTCAGATCACCCGCCTGGAGTCGGCGGGCTCGCTTGAGCTCAACGGGGTTGAGCTCCAACAGTCCGACGAGGTATCCCGAGCGGACATCGAGGCGGGCAACCTGACGTTTACGCCCAATCCCAACGCCAACGGGACGGGGTACGCCGATTTCGGGTTCAAGGTCCATGACGGCGGTGCTTACAGCGTTGATTCCTATACCATGACGGTGAATGTGAGTCCGGTTCAGGATCCGCCCACCGCTCTGGACAACACGGTAACCACCGAGGAAGACACCAACTACGTTTTTAACCGAAACGATTTCCTCTTCAACGACGTGGACGTCAATGCCGGAGACTCGCTGGTTCAGGTCCGGATAACCCAATCGCCCACGGCGGGCTCTCTCCAGCTCAACGGCGTCCCGCTGGCGGCGGGAGATGAGATCCCGGTAGCCGAGATCGTAGCCCGTCATCTCATGTTCGTCCCGGCTTCCGATGCCAACGGCGCCGGCTATGCCACCTTCCGGTTTGAGGTTTCCGACGGCAAGGACTACAGCGTCAACGATTACGCCATGACGGTGGATGTCACACCCGTCAACGATCTTCCCACCGCCGAAAACAAGACGATCACGATGGACGAGGACACGTCCTACACCCTCGGGATTGACGATTTCGGATTCTCCGACGTGGACGCGGGCGATACCCTGACCACCGTTCGGATTGCTCAGATCCAGACGGCCGGGATGCTGACCCTGGATGGCGTGGACGTTGGCCCCAACGAAGAGATCTCCCGCGCCGACATCGAGGCCGGGAAGCTGATCTTTACGCCGGAGGATGACGCCAATGGCGATGAATACGCCACGTTCCGGTTCAAGGTCAGCGACGGTACGGCCTTCAGCGAATCGGCCTACACCATCCAATTCAATGTCAACCCGATCAACGACCCCCCCACGGCGGTTGACGGGACGGTGACCACCAGCCAGAACACCCCTTACACTTTTGAGCTGGCTGATTTCAGCTTCAATGACGTGGATGAGGGCGATAGCTTTGACAAGGTCCAGATCAGCCGCATTGAAACCGCGGGCAGCCTCCAGCTCGACGGGGCCGAAGTGGCCCTCAATCAGGAAATCGACGCCGTTGACATCGCGGCCGGGAACCTGACCTTCGTCCCCGCGGAAAACGCTTCCGGGGAGGGGTATGCCGTCTTCGGGTTCAAGGTCCACGACGGAACCGTTTATAGTGACGATGACTATACCATGACGGTCAACGTGACGGTGGGCAACATTCCGCCGAGGGGCAACGACACCACCATCACTCTGGACGAGGACACTACGCATACGCTGACGGCCGCCGACTTCGGGTTTACGGACCCGGATGGCGGGTCATTTGAACGGGTGAAGGTGACTCAGTTGGTGACCGCCGGGAGCCTGACCCTGGACGGGAATCCGGTGGGGTTGAATCAGGAGATCGAGCTGGCCGATATCGAGGCCGGGAAGCTCACCTTTTCACCCAATCCCGATGCCAATGGAGAGGCGTATGCGACGGTGAAGTTCAAGGTCCATGACGGCACCGATTACAGCATTGATCCCAATGTCCTTACATTCGATGTGACCCCCGTCCAGGATGCGCCGACCTCAATCGACAACACCGTGGTGGCCTTTGAGGTCGATCCGGAAACGCTCAACCCGGGCTACCGGTTTCAGGTGCAGGACTTCATCTTCAACGATGTGGACGTCACCGACGAGATGGATCGCGTTCAGATTTCCGATATCCAAATGCCGGAGGGCGCGACTCTGACCTTGAACGGTGATGCCGTTGCCGACGGTGCTGAGATTCCGGTGGCCGACATCGTGGCCGGCAACCTCGTCTTCACCCCCGTGGAATATAAGCACGGCGATGATTACGCGGAGTTTACCTTCAAGGTCCATGACGGCAAGGAATACAGCGTTGATGGTTATACCATGACCATTGATGTCGCGCCGGTCAACCAGCGGCCCGAGGGGCCGGCCATCCCCGTCTCCCTGGATGAGGACACCAGCTACACCTTCACGCTGGAGGACTTTGATTACGAGGACTTTGACGATGATGACCTCCAGGAGATCTGGGTCACCAAGACCGTTTCGGCGGGATCGTTGACCTTGGATGGTCGGGAGGTCCAGCTTTTTGACCGGATCAGCCGGGCGGAGATCGAAGCCGGGGGCCTTGTCTTCACCCCCAATGAAAACGCTTATGGGCAGATCAATCATCCGGTCAATCAATACGAATACGCCGATTTCCAGTTTCGGTATAACGACGGTGTGCGTTACAGCGCAGAAGCCTATCTCATGCCCATCATCGTCAATCCGGTCAATGATCCGCCCACGAGCGAGGACAACACGGTGGGGACGGTGGAAAACGAAGGCTATGCCTTTGCGCTGTCCGATTTTGACTTCGAGGACATGGAAAACGACCCGTTCCGAACGGTCCAGATCACCACGCCGCCCGACCGGGGAACCTTGACCCTGAATGGTGCTTCGGTGGCGTCGGGCAGTGATATCCCGGTGGATAGCATTCGGGCCGGTCAGCTCGTTTATACACCGGCGGCGGACAGTTGGGGGGACGATTTCGACTCCTTTCAGTTCAAGGTTTCCGATAATGGCAAGCCGGCGCCCGCTTACAGCGTGGCCGATTACACCATGACCATCGACGTGGAGCGGGGGAATCTCCCGCCGGGTATCCCCGGAACTTTTACGGCGACGTTCCGGGAAGGCGATGTACCGGTTCACGTCACCGAAGCCGGCGCGGTCATCGAGGATGAAGACAGCCAGCAGCTCCAGTCGTTGACGGCGGTTATCCAGAACCTGAAGGTGGATGACGAGCTGCGGATTGGAAACGATTCGGCCGTCAACGGGATTTCCATTGACGGGACCAGCATTGTGGCGACCTATAATCCGGATACCGGGACACTGGAGCTTACCGGTGTTGATACGATCGAAAATTATCAAAATGTTCTCCGCCAGATCACTTTTTTCAACCCATCGGAAAACCCGGACGACACCAATCGGCTCATCGAGTTCAACGTGGTGGATGACCGGGGGGCGCAGAGCAATCCGCCGGCCAAATGCAGCCTGACGGTGATTCCGGTGAATGACGAGCCGGTCAACCTCTACAACGGCCAGGAAGCCTTTCCGGACACCCTGTTTACTCCGGAAAACGAGGGCCTCACGTTCAACGAGATCAATGGCAACCGGCTTTCCATCAAGGACATCGACGCTTTCGGGTATAACGACGCCGGTGAGCCGGTTGACAAGGATGTTCAGGTGACCCTGACGGTGGACCACAGCACGATCACCGTGTCCAGCCATGTTCCCGGACTTGATATCCAGAGCAATGGAACGGAGCGGGTGGTCCTTACGGGGACCGTCAGCGAGGTCAATGCCGCCTTACAAGAGGTCCGGTACGACCCCACCCCCGACTTCCGGGGGGAGGCTCACCTGACCATCCAGACCAATGACCTGGGGGCGACCGGAGAGGGTGGACCCCAGACCGACACTGACCTGATCCGGATCTTCGTGGGCAATCCGCCCCCTCATCGGGGCTTTGAGCCGACGCCGGTGGAGGGGGCTCTGGGCCTGATTGGCGTGCCCCGGCCGCCGGGTCTGGGTGGAGAGCCTCTGTCGGCGGGTCCCGTGACCTTTCCCGGTGATGTCCTGGACACCGGCCGGGTGTCATCGTTCAGGGCATTGCGCGGCCTGGCGGATGCCTGCGGTCAGGAAGAGCTTTACGAGTGCTGCACCCTGGAGGAAGCCCTGAAGATCGGATGCCGGTTTGCCCCGGCGTACAATCCCGACGCTCGGGTCTGCAACGTTACCTGGGATTACCTCTCCAATACCCTCGGCTGGGAAAAGCCGTTCATCGAACGGATCGACGGGGAGTATTTCAACGAGGAGCTGGACCTTTTCAACCGCCTTTTCATGGGGGATGAGGGAGATCCGGGATTTACCCACCGACCGGGGACCTTTGCCGAGGCCTTTGGCGCCGAGGAAGAGGAAGCCTTTGCCCGGCTTAACCGGGACGAGGAACACGATATCTATTCTCAGCTTTCCATGCGGGAAGCCGGGGGACAGACTTTCAATGACGTGGGTCCCGGCGAGCTGAAGGAAGCCTTTTTCGAGGGACGGGAGGCCTTTGACCGGCCGGCCCGATGGAGCAATACCGGCGACACGGAAAATTGCTGATCACGGGAGCTGATCCCACATCCCCATTGTCTGTATCGTATGACCCATCTGAACCGCCCGTGCCCGTCGGTCCGCCGACGGCACCGGCGGTTCGGTTGCTTTTGGACAATCGCGGGACAGATTGGATTTTAGGTTTTAGATTTCAGATTTCAGATTTTGGGAATCCGCAATCATCAATCATCAATCATCAATGAATTCAACGTCCATCGCGGCCCATCTGGAGATTCCCTGGCGGGGACTCAGACCAGACCTGGTGCTCCACGCCGGACCCGTCGACCACGACGGCCAGCGGACCTGGGTTCTGGAGGACCCGCTCCGGGGGAACAACTACCGGCTCGGCTACATCGAGGGGGAGCTGGTCTATCGGCTGACGGTGGAGTCCGATCTCGACCGGGCGGTGGCTCATCTTTACACCACCACGGGACTCCGGCCGCCGCTGGGGGAGATACTCGGTTTTGTCCGAATGCTTCAGCGGGAGGCTCTGGCTTATCTTCCCGAGTCCGAGGCGGTCCGGCGGGACGCGGCGGGTGGCGCGGGCAGCCCGTCGCTGATCGATCGACTGATGGCGGGGGCGATTTTCTTCCGGGTGCCCCTTGTTCGGCCGGACCGGTTTCTCTCCCGGACCCTCTCGTGGGTTTCGGGGCTCTGGTCGCCGGTGGCCCGGTGGATCTATCTCGTCTGTGGTCTTCTGGGCCTGGCCCTGACGCTTCAGGAAATCGAGCTCTACCTGGGAACGGTGAGCTACCTTTTCACCCCCCAGGGGGCGTTGGCGTTTATCTTCTGCCTGGTCGCGCTGAAGGTCGGGCACGAGCTGGCCCATGCTTACACGGCCAAGGCCATGGGCCTTCACGTCCGGAGCATGGGGATCTTTTTCATTGTCATCTGGCCTCTGCTTTACACCGACACCACGGATGCCTGGAAGATTCCGGACCGGCGGCGGCGGATCTGGATCAGCGCGGCCGGGGTGCTCTTCGAGCTGTCCGTGGCCGGGGTGGCGTTGCTCCTGTGGGCGGTGCTCCCGGACGGTGTTCTTCGGAGCCTGATGTTTTTCCTGTCGGGCACCTCACTGGTTTCGTCGGTCCTGATCAACCTGAACCCGTTCATGCGGTACGACGGCTATTATCTCCTCATGGACTGGTGGGGGATCGACAATCTTCGGCCCCGGGCCTTTGCCATGCTCAGATACGCGGTCCGGCGGGCGCTTTTCGACTGGCGGGGGCCGGTGCCCGAGATCCATCCCCAACGCCGGGCGATGATCGTTTACGGATTTCTCGCCCTCGTTTACCGGATTATCGTGGGGCTCTCCATCGCGGTTGCCGTTTACTATCTCTTTTTTCCGGCCCTGGGGTTGATGGTCTTCGCGGCGGAGATCTGGCTCTTTATCCTCCGGCCCGGATGGGCCGAGGTGGCGGGTATCGTCCGGAACCGGCAGTATATCGGCTCCCGCTGGCGGACCGGGCTGACTCTGGCCGGCCTGGGCGCCGTGATCGTCCTCTTGGCCGTCCCGTTGCCTCGGTATGCCCATCTACCCGGCCTGCTGCTGTTTGAAAACGCCAGTCGGTTGGAGTCGGCTGTCCAGGGGGAGATCACGCTCCCGATGCCCGGACGCGGACAGCGGGTGGCGGCCGGCGATCTGCTGACCCGGATCGAGAGCGAAACCCTTTCCCACGAGGCCCGGATGACGCAATATGACCTGGCCGGGGTCCGGGCTTCCATAGCCGGTCTGGGCGGTGGGGGAGGCGAGCAGAGGGCCTACCAGAATTGGCTGCGGGCCGAAGAGGAGCGGTTGATGGCCGCCCTGGCCAAGCTCCTGGAGGCCATTTCCCTGCTGGAGATTCGGGCTCCCTTCGATGGGGTCGTCACCGAAACCAACGAGGACCTCTATGTGGGGGCGTTCGTGAGCCAGGGAACGTATCTGCTTACGGTGGCCGATCCCAGCGGGGTCGAGCTCAAGATTTACGTCCATGAAAACCGGGTTTCCGGGATGGAGGCGGCCGAGGGTGATCCGGCCCGGGTCCGGCTGCCGGCCGTCGGGGTATCGGCTGACGTGCGATTTGAGGGTAAAAGCCGCTTCCCGATCCGCTATCTGCCCAACGAAAGCCTCCTTGACGTGGCCGGCGGCCCCATCGTTTCGGTGCCGGATACCGAAGGGGAGCGGCCTCGGGATGCCTACTATGCCTTTACTTATTCGGTGGCCGATCCACCCGCCGACTTGCCGCACGGCCTTCCCGCCTGGTTGTGGGCTCAGGGTAAACCCCGATCCCTGGCGGGGACCTGGATTGGGTGGATCTGGCGGCATGCTTTGGAACGGGGACTTTGGTAGCTGGTATCAGACGGCGGGGCCTTGAACATCATTTCGGCCACACGGCGTCCGGACCTAACCCCCCTGGC
>CAZWGY010000078.1:0-13330 GCA_964633575.1 uncultured Desulfobacteraceae bacterium | reverse complement strand
CGGTTGCGGGCAAGCAGTTGATCCAAAAAGGGGTCGATGAGGGTATGGAAAAAGGTATGGAAAAAGGAATGGTAAAAGGCCAGCTTATTGGCCAAATTCGGCTGATCCAACGCCTTCTGAAACGCCCCCAAACACCCGACGAGTCCCTTGTCATCCTTGACGTTGAGGAGCTTGAAACCATTCTGGAGAATTTGGAAGCGGACCTGGGCCGTCTTGAACCGTGATTCGCGTGGTTTTTATGATGGGCCGTGATGGAAATGGTCTTGAACCGTGATCAAGCGTGATTGTCGTGATGGTGGGGTTTGTCATGATCATCATTTTAATCACTTGAAATCACAGTTCAGATTGTCTTGAACTGTGATTAAGCGTGATTTTTATGATGGGCATGATGAAAGCCGTCTGACCGGGATGGCCGGGATGAACGGATTTACAGGATAATCCCGGCCACCCCTTAAACTTGGCATCCCGGTGCTGAACTTTGGATGATGAATGATGGGCCGCGACGTCGGGGGAGCGGCCCATTGTTGTTGAATCACGGATATTTGGCGGCTTGGCCGTTCACGCTGGCCTATTGGAGATACAGGTGATATAATGATTAACGAGTTTTTGCAAAAGGCCGGGAAAAACCTTGAGGCCGCCCGACTCTGTTTTGAAAACGGATTTTATGACGCGGCGGCCAACCGGGCCTACTACGCCGCGTTTCAGGCGGCCGTGGCGGCGCTGGCTCAACACGGCCTTACAAAAGATCGACTGGATCACGAATGGGTTCAGTCTCAAACGAGCATACGGCTGATCAGACAGGCTAAAATTTGTCCCGACAAAATAAAGTCTTATCTCTCAAAAATGCAAAGCGTTCGAAACATTGCCGATTACGAACCTAAAAGCATTGGCAAGAAAGTCGCTCGGAGACAGATATCGAAAGCGGAAGAAATGATAAGCGTCATTCAAAAGGAGTGATTGAAAATGATTAATTTTAAGCAGCAAGAATTGATCGACGCCTTGGTGGACGGAATAAAAAAACGCTTTCCGGAGGTGGAGTTAATCGACGTGGTCGAAAGCCCCGAAGACCCCAATACGCTCTGGATCAGGGTAACCGATCCCGAAAATGAAGATCGTGAAATCGATTTGATTGAATTCTCCGGAGATGTCGTGACGGATATACACATAAACTATGGCTACCACATGCTGGTCATGCCGACGCAACGGATGAGGGAGGCTGTTTGAGAAGCGGTTCGACGGCTATTTTAATCACTTGAAATCACAGTTCAAGACAATAATGATGGGCCGCGACGACTTCGTTTCGGCCCATCTTTATTGGAAAAAATCTCATGATGAGATCTGGCTTCTGACCATCTATTCCAAAAGTGAACGCGTCACTATTCCAAGCCATGTCCTGAAAAGGATGTCGGAGGAAATCGAAAATGAATGAAAGAAACATCGGCAATGAAATCTTGGAAGGCCTCCAAGAAATCAAGCGATTCAAAAAAGGCGAGACCGACCTGAAAATCTATTCTTTGCGCGACCCCTCAAAACCCAGGGAGATTCGACGACGATTGAATCTATCCCAAAAAGAGTTTGCCGGATTGATGGGCGTTAGCGCCCGAACCGTTCAGGATTGGGAGCAAGGCCGGCGCAACCCTCGCGGCCCTGCGGTGGAGCTGTTGCGGATTGCTGAGCGACATCCTGAAATATTTGTTAATAACCGATCGATATCCTGACTCGAACTGATCAGTGGCCGAAACAGAAGGCGCGGAATCAATGAAAACCGACCAACTCTTCCGCGAGCTACTCCGCTTCAGCCTCGAAAGTCTCCTGGAGCTCGTTCGCCTGAACGCTTTTGGTCCCTATCGCTTCGAGAGCGTCACCGTCAAAAGCACGGAAAAGCGCTTCGACGGCTATTTCAAAAACGTCGGCGAAAACGGGCCCGACATCTTCCTTTGCCTGCCCCAGGGCGGGCGAACACAAGGTTCGCGTCTCCAACACGGGACGCGTGGGTCGAAGGTTACGCGGAGAGGCGGATGAAATTTCCTTATCTTCTTTGCGCCCTTGCGACTTTCCGCCTTTGCGTTGTTTTCTTTCATAATCCGCCATCACCGTAATTCATGTTCATAAGGGCAGGCCCGCGTGCCTGCACTAATCGGGATTGCCCCGGTTTTCGCGCCATTTCCGGTTTTCCGATCTACCACGATGGGCCATCCGCCGCCCCCGTTTGCCTTCCCCGTCTGATGGGTCTATAATCCCACTGGCGGCCATGGTCGCCCATTAGGGATCTCAAACCACGGAGGATGTCATGACCATCACGCGAAAACGGCTGGGACTCATTCTGATGCTGGGCCTGATCGGGCTTGTCGCCGTCACCTGCGGCCCGTCCAGAACCGGGGTGAAAGAGGATGCGGCGGAGCGCCCCGCTCCGGTGACCTTTCCCGAGGACGACAAGAGCCGGGAGGTCGAGGCCATGCACGCCCGGGTCTTCGATCAGCTCGGTGGTTACAAGGGCCCCGAAGCCTGTTACGCCTGTCACCGGGAAGCTTACGAGGAGATCAGCGGCAGCTACCATGTCCATCAGGGCCGGATTACGGCCGACGGTGAGATCGCTCATGATCCCGAGGATGCCGTTGACGTGGGGATGTACACCCGCTGGTACCCCCTGTCGAGCCTGGACCGGTCCGCCGAGCCAGAGAAACACTGGCAACAGATGGATGCCATCTTCTGCGCTCAGTGTCACCCGGGGGGCGGGGTCCTGAAGCCTTATGGCCTGGATGTGGATTGTCTGATTTGCCACCAGAAGAGCGGCTATAAGGGCGGTTCCGGGATCGGCACTCCGGCGGGCTTGGACCGGCACGGCCGGATGGTTACCAGCAACGGGGCCCGGCTGACATCCCTGATGATGGCCGGCGCCGACGTGGCCGGGGACATGTCCCGCCTGGATCTCTCCGGGATCGCCACGGCCGCCATGGACGGGGTCCCGCTCCGGGTGGGCAAACCCGGCCCGGACAACTGCAATTTCTGCCACTGGCGGACGGACGGCAAGCGGGGGACCCGGTACGGGACTTTCCAGGGCAAGCCAACCGATGTTCACTATGCCGGGGGGATGCGGTGTCAGGAATGCCACGTCACCGAAAAACATCGGATCGGCAAGGGCCGGATTCTGGACGCCATCGGCACCCCGGATGAGCGGGGGACCATGTACACCTGCGCCGACTGTCACGGGGAGTATCCCCATGGCGGTCCCCAGGCTGACGATATCGACATCCACCTCACCCGCCTCGCCTGCGAGACCTGCCACATCCCCCGGACCTATCCGGCGGCCAAACGGATCAACTGGCTGCCCGGAATGGACATGGAGAAGATGATGAAGACCTATTCCTGGATGATGCCGATCGCCCGGCTCATGGGGATGGCTACCCCGGAGCGGATGACTCTCCAGATCAAGGAGATGGTCGATTGTTACAAGGCGATGAAGGCCCCCGGCTTCCGGCCGGCCTATGCCTGGTACAACCCGGACCGGATTTGCGTCGATATCCCTCACCCCCGGGCGAGTCGGGATGACGAAAACGCCCGGATCTGGCCGTTCAACGTGGTTCAGACCGCGTTCTTCAGCGACGGTCAGACGCCGGCGGCCGTCGCCGACCCCGACGGGTTCGTCAACAGTCACCCGGTCCCCAAGGCTTTTGTGGCTCGGGCCGGCGGGGGAGGCGATCGGGACACGACCCTGGAAGAAATGCGGCGGTGGGAGAACGGGCGTTATGCCGATGCGATCATCCGGGAGCCGCCCATGTACTTCCAGCAGTTCCATAGCATCGCCCCGGCCGACGAGGCTTTAGGGTGCAATGATTGCCACGCTCCCGACGGCCGGCTCGACTTCGCGGCCCTGGGTTATTCCGAGGCGGAGGTCGCCGATCTGACCGAAACTCGATAATGGCGGGGTGACATCACCCGCGATCCGCCGGATGTCGTCGCTCTGAGACAAGAAGACCTCCGAGGTTTTCAAAATGCTGGAAACCTCGGAGGTCTTTCCCGGGAGCGCGGGCGTCCCGCCCGCCTGGATGCGGCAGACACACCGATCCCGATGGCGTCCCGCCCGCATGATGTTTGCAGGGGCGGACCCGCGTGTCCGTCCTTATCTCTCTTCAGGGAAGGGGGCTAGGTCTGAACGCCGTGTGGCCGAAATGATGATCAAGGCCAGAAATTCTATATATGATGGAGTCTGCTAACGGGGCGTTAGTGTTTGATGGCGTGGACGGGACGACCTATGGGCGGGATGAGGAAATAATCCAGTTTGGGGACGCCGCGGCGCCCCAAACTGGAGCGGTCCATTTTTGTCTGCCCGGTTGAAGGACCGCTTTCAGTGAACGGGCAGTGAAGGGGGCCTATACGCAACAGCCGGCATGGCGCCGCCCCTCCATTGCCGCTTAGTGTAAGACATCCCCGGCGGGAATGCAAGGGATGGATTCGAACCGCCGGGGAGTTTTCGATTGCCGCCATCAATTCACGTACATGGACATCCCGGCGGGGAGTTCATAGAACGGGGCGGCATCCTTAACCAGGACGTGATCCTGGCTCAGGGATTTCTCCAGATGTTTGTGGGGACACTGGGAACAATCCCAGTACTGCCAGTTCCGCTTGGCCGAATAGTCGAGACAGGAATCGTAATACGGACAATAGATATTGCGCTTGCCGGCCTTGAGTGTGGGATTGGCTTTAAATGACATGGTCACACCTCCTTTCGGAACGGTTGGTCGATGGACCGAAACCGGGCAGGCCACGCCGCTCGACGCCGCCGGCCCTGCTTATCAAGTAAGCAATTTGTGTACCTGATTTCCAAATACCCTTGAAAAAATCCTTTGCCGCCCGGCCCGTAAATCCGACCGATGATTCTGATACTGAAGCACTATCCGCTTCAAGTAAATACGGTTTACCATGTATTTACCTGGTGGGATGATCGGTATCCGGCGGATTCACCCGGCGATCCGTTGTGCGGAACTAGCCACTGGGTGTCGCGCCGTTGGAGCAAAATCACCACGCTTTGAGGTCTGGAGTTAATTTATTTGCTAACTGCTATTAGGAAAATTAATACCGGAAAAGAATTTTTAAAGGGGTCGGCTGTCGTTCGCGGTGGACGGTTTTAGCCGTCGGCCCGCCGCAGTTCGGCGAACAGGGGGAGGTGGTCGGAGGTGAGGCGGACCTCCTGGCTGTTAGGGACGCAGACGGCGGCTGGGGCCATGGGGCCGCCGATGAAGATGTGGTCCAGCCGGAGGATCGGGGAGCGGGAAAAGAAGGTGGCTCGGGGGACGGTTCCGGGCATCGAGGTCTGGACGTCCCGGAGCCGGCCGGCGAGACGGCGGTAGGCCGGGGACCGGGGGCCGGCGTTCAGATCGGCGCAGAGGATCACCGGTTCTCCGGATGGCGGATCGGACAGCCACCCCGCCCCCAACAGGGCTTCGATTTGGGCTATCCGCTCCTGGCGATAGAGGCTCAGGTGAGTGTTGAATAGATGGACCGGGCCGTCGGGCGTATCGAGGGTGACGTGCATGGCTCCCCGCTGTTCCCGCCCCCGGCCGAACGGGCCTGGAAGGACGGCGAAACGTTCCCGCCGGATGGGAAACCGGCTCAGGATAGCCAGCCCATATTGGCCGTCTTCCGATTCGATGATGGGGAAGAACCGGTGGGCCATCTCCAGGGCTTCCCCAAGGCGTTGGGCTTGATGGACCCCGTCGGTTCGGGACCGGCCCGCGTCCACCTCCTGGAGGGCGACCACGTCGGGGGTCAGTGAACCGATGACCCGGGCGGTTCGATCCGGGGAGGTCTTACCGTCCATGCCCATGCAGGCGTGGATGTTGTAAGTCAGGACCCGGAGCGAGGGGGCCTGATCGCCGCTGGGTCGGGACCGGCGGGACCGGGGCGAGGTCGAACGATCCAGGATTTCAAAGGCCGCCTCCCGGAGGTCGAGGGGGCGGAGAAAGGGGGCGTCATCCCGGACTCTCGGCGGGAGCAGGGCGAATCCCCGGGTCTCTTCCTTGCCTGGCCCGCCATGGGCTCCGTTTTCCAGGGGGAAGGTCAGAGGGGGCCGGCCCGGTGCCCAACCCGACAGGACGAGGTCTCCGCTGTCCGGGTGCCGGCCGAGCCGGGCGAGGTCCTCGCCGGCGGCCCGTAGAAACGGGTGGTCATCGCCCAGGACCGCTTCGGGGCGGCGCTGGAGGTCGAATATCCCGGTGGAATTGACGGCGATCACCCGGTCTTTGGCCGAAAAGAGGACCATGGGAATCCCGGCTTCATTCACCAGGTCCCGGGCAATCCGCTCCTTTTCCCGGGAATTGGTGGCCACCGGGATATAGACATGAGCCACCGGGCCCATGTCGGCGATCCGGATTCCGTCCACCGTCTCGGCTGAGATCGGAAGGGGCCGTCTCCGGAGGCGGCCGCTTCCGATCAGCCCCCGGCTTCGGTGGCGGAGGTGCTCCCGACTGTGAGACGTGGTCTCCACCGAGACCGGGATTTCGGCCAGGGCGCCCCTGGACAGGACCCGGCGCACCGCTTCCCCCACCCCCTCGCCATGGCGAACCCGGTAGCTTTCCACCCGCTCCTGGCCGTGATCGGAATAGACGATCATCCGGTAATCCCGGCAGTCGGATCGCATGGCGGTCCGGTGGATGTCCCGGATGGTCCCGTCGATGCCCGACAGGCACCAGTGGGCAAAGGCGGCGTCCGGCCCGCGCCGGTGGGCGTGCTCGTCATAGGCCACCAGGTTGGCGTGGATGACCGGCACCCCCCGGGCCACGTCCATCTTGACCCGAAACCGGATCAGCTCCCGGAGCACGATGCTCACCCCCACCCGTGAGGGGATGAACTTGAGCTCCTGGAGAATGTTTTTCCGGTCGTACACCCCCCGGACAAAATCGACCAGAGCCAGGCCCAGCTCGATGGCGGTGAGTCCCGCCACCCGAAAGACTTTGCCCAGGTGGATGATCAGAACCAGGATCGCTCTGATGGGGTTGGCCGCTTTGAGGAAGTTGTCGAGCCGAAGGGTCTCGACGCAGTACCGAGCCTCGTCCGCGCCGCCGGTGAAGATGTCCGAATAGGCGCTCCCTCCGGCCAGGAGGGGGGGCTCGTCCGGGTTTGAGGCCGCTTTTGCCACCGATTCGGCGGCCCGGGCATCGAACATCATGATCCGCTCACCGGTCCGCCGCCGGATGTACTCGAATGCCGGGACGGCGGTTTTTTTCCCGAAAAACAGCTCGGCCTGAACCGCCGGGGTGGTGGATGGGATGCCTGAGTAGAACGGCACCAGTCGATACCCCTGGGCGCTGGTCAGATCCCGGAGAAAGGACATCCGGCCCCGGTCGAAGGCGGCTTCGAGCTGAGAGAGGGCCAGGCCGTCCACCTGGATCAGGATCAGTCCCGGAGCGTTGGGATCGCTCGAATCCCGGGGCAGCCCCAGGAGCCGGACCGAGTGCTCGGCCCGGCTCAGCCATTTCCGGAGCCGGCGGAAAAACCGCTCGATCCGGCTAATCAAGCTGGGCCTCGTCGCCCGCCTCCGTTCGAACCAGCCCGACCACGGCCGACGCCTTCTGGGAGAGGAGGTCCCACTCGGCCCTGATTCCCCGGAGCATCTCATCCCAGGCTCCCAGATCGAGGTCTTCCTCTTGCCGCCGTTCCCTCCGCACCAGGGATTCGTAGAGGTCGGAGAGCTTCTTTGTGCAGGCTGACCGCGAGAATGCCTCGGCCGTCCGCCGGGCCGCTTCGGACCAGCGCCGGCGGGTGTCCGGGGCGTCGAGCGCCTCGCCGACCGCTTTGGAGAAGGCTTCGGGCGGGGCGTCCGACGGGAGAAGCCGGCCGTTTCGGTCGTCTTCGACCACCTCCCGGGCCCCCGGAGCATCCAGGGCGATCACCGGGTTGCCGGCCGCCATGGCTTCAGTGAGGACCATGCCCTGGGTTTCCGAGCAGGATGAGAAGACGAAGAGGTCCATGGCGTGGTAGGCGTCGCTCAGGGAACGGCCCGTCAGCTTGCCCGCCAGGATCACCTGGTCGGTCAGCCCCTCGTCGGCGAACCGCCGGGCCATCTCCGGCCGGCTTCGCCCGTCGCCCACCACCAGAAAGCGGAGGTCGGGCCGGTCCCGGAGTGGGCCGACGACCGCGTCGGTGAGGTAGCCCAGGTTTTTTTCCGGGGCCAGGCGGCCTAAGTGGCCGATCACCGTGGCCTCGGAGGCGATCCCGTGGTCCGACCGGAACCGGTCACCAGAACCATTGCCGAAAAACTCGACGTCCACGCCGGTGGGGATTTCGGTGACCGGTTGATGGACCCCCCGTTTCCGGAGCAACTCGGCCACTGATTCGCTGGGGGCGATAACGTGGGAGCAGAGGTTGGCGTATTCCGTGGACAGCCGGATGGCAAACCGCCGCATGACCTCCGAGTCGGCGGAGACATAATGAGTGTAGCGCTCGTAAAGGGTGTGATGGGTGAAAACGAGGGGCAGCCCCCGGCCCTGAGCGGCCCGGATGGCCGCGTCTCCGAGGAGAAACGGATGGTGGCTGTGGATCAGGTCCGGATCGAAGCGGTCGATCTGCTCATCGATGATGAACGGAACGGGAATCCGGACGGAAAAGTCGCTGCCGTTGAAGTTCTGGATGGCCGGTACCCGGAAGACGGGCACCTTCCCGCCGATCTCCGATTCGGTGGCGTCGGGGTAGGTGGGGGCCACCACCCGGACGGTGTGCCCCATCCGCTGGAGGTCCTCGGCAAAGCTCGACACCGATCGGGCCACGCCTCCCACGTGGGGGAGGTAAGTATTGGTGAACATGCAGATTTTCATGGTCGGGTCAATCCTTTCCCAGTTGCGTTGCAACTCATACTTTAACTCACCCGGCGCCGATGGACAATGGGGTCATTCCCCTATTCGTGGATAATTCCGGCCGGATTGGCATCGGGTTCAGGGGGGATCGCGGAAATCCGCCCCTTGCAATCTTCCCCCGCTCATGTTAAGGGAGATGCCGTGGATGAGATGTTAACGCCTGCCGGAGAATGGGACGACTGATGACCGCTGGATTTTCCCCCGTAACCGAAACCCTGTCCCCCTGGACGCCGGGCCTGTTCTGTTTGGCCGTCTTTGGTGTTCTGGTGGTCCTGATGATGGCGGTCGTCCTCATCCTGACCGGATGGATCGGAGAACGCCGGGATTCGATAGAAAAGCGGCGACCCTACGAAAGCGGCATCATCCCCACCGGTGGCGCCCGGTTTTCCTACCCCGTGCCCTTTTATCTGGTGGCCACCTTTTTTCTCCTCTTCGACGTCGAGGCCGCTTTTATCTTCTCCTGGGCCATTGCCTTCGAGCAGTTGGGCTGGAAGGGTTTTGTTCAGATGGCGGTCTTCATCGGGATTCTGCTGGCGAGTCTCGTTTACCTCTGGAAAAAAGGAGGACTGGAGTGGGGACCCCCCGCCCGGAAGCGGTAGGGCGTGTCCGAGAGGCCGGACTGGCCCTCGGGGACGTCGTGATCAACTGGGCCCGTCGGCACAGCCTCTGGCCCATGTTCTTCGGCCTGTCCTGCTGTTTCATCGAGGAATCGACCGCGTTTACCGCTCGCTACGACATCAGCCGGTTCGGGGCTGAAGTCTTCCGCGCATCCCCCCGCCAGGCCGACCTCCTTATCATCTCCGGCACCGTTTTCAAAAAGATCGCCCCGGTGGTCCTCCGGCTCTATGAACAGATGGCCGAGCCCAAATGGGTGATGTCCATGGGCTCCTGCTCCAACTCCGGAGGGATGTACGACGTTTACAGCGTGGTCCAGGGGGTTGATCAGATCATCCCGGTGGATATTTACATACCGGGGTGTCCGCCCCGGCCCGAGGCCCTGCTCCAGGGCCTGACTCTCCTTCAGGAAAAAATCCGGAAAACCGAAAAACCGGCCCGCCCGGTCTTCCATCTCGAGGGCGGATCTCACGGCACGACCCGGCCGGTCCTCGCCGAGGGCGTCAGCAAATCCCGGGACCCGAGAGGGCCGGGGTACGAGGGGATTCCGATCCGGGGGACATCGGTGACCCCGCCGGATTTCGCCGACAGCCGGTCGGACGGGATGTGGACCCCGCCGGCCCGTCGGATCGAGATCGGCCCGGCCGACCGGACCCTTTCCGGGTACCTCACCGAGCGGTTCGGGGACGGCGTCCGGGTTTTTGATCGGACCTCGGACATCCTTACCCTCGAGACCGGCCCGGAACGGGTCAACGAGGTCCTCGGCTATCTCAAGGCCGAGGCTCACCCAAGATACGGCCGGCTCACCGACCTCACCGCCATTGACGAATCGGCCCGGCGGCGGCGGGAGCCGGGCGACCCCGATTTCACCCTCGTCTATCAGCTTCTTTCCTACGATACGGGCGACCGGGTTCGGATCAAGGTCCCGGTCTCCGGTGACCGGCCCGCGGCCCCGACGATCACTGGCCTCTGGCCGTCGGCCAACTGGTACGAGCGGGAGGTTTACGACATGTTCGGGGTCGGGTTTGACGGCCACCCCGACCTCCGCCGGATTCTCATGCCGGCCGACTGGGCCGGGCACCCGCTCCGGAAGGACCAGCCGGGCCGGGCCACCGAGATGGCTCCGTTCGATACGGGCGAGGCCCGGCGGCACCAGCCGCCCGACGCCGGCTGGATGGCCGACCGCCACGGAGACGACGTCTTCATCCTGAACTACGGCCCTCACCACTACGGGACCCACGGCCTTATCCGGTTCATCCTGGCGCTCCGGGGCGAGGAGATCATCGATATGGAGACCGAGATCGGCTACCACCATCGGGGTGCGGAGAAAATCGGGGAGCGCCAGTCATGGCACCAGTTCATCCCCTACACCGACCGGGTGGACTACCTCAGCGGCGTGGCCAACAATCTCGCCTACCTGAGCGCCGTCGAGGCTCTGGCCGGGATCCGGGTTCCGGACCGGGCCCGGTGCATCCGGATTCTCCTCACCGAGCTTTTCCGGCTGAGCAACCATCTTGTCTGGCTGGGGACCTTCGTCCACGACCTCGGGATGATGTCCGCCACCTTCTATACCTTCCGGGAGCGGGAGATCCTTCTGGATATCATCGAGCGGATCACCGGGGGGCGGCTCCATCCGAGCTGGTTTCGGATCGGCGGCGTGGCCCAGGACCTCCCCGATGACTGGAAGGCCCGGGTCGATGATTTCGTCCGGATTCTGCCGGCCCGGATCGACGAGTACGAAAAGCTGATCAACCGGAACCCCATTTTCCGGGTCCGGACCCGGGGGGTGGGGCGGATTTCAGTTGAGGATGCGGTGAACTGGGGGATCACCGGGCCGACTCTCCGGGCCTGCGGGATTGACTGGGACCTCCGAAAAAAGGCGCCTTACAGCGGCTATGAAGCATTTGATTTCGCCGTCCCCACGGCCGACGGCGGGGACTGCCTGGCCCGGTACCGGGTTCGGGTGGCCGAGATGCGGGAGAGCGTCAAGATCATCCGGCAGGCGGCCGACCGGATGCCGGCGGGGCCGTATGTCGATGATGCCCGGCGGTACGGGATTCCCCGGAAGGACTCGACCCTGGCCGACATCGAGACCCTGATCCACCATTTCATCAACGTCACCCGGGGGCCGAAGATCCCGAAAGGGGAAGCCTACGCCGCAACAGAAGGGGCCCGGGGCGAAGTGGGCTATTACGTCGTCAGTGACGGGCTGAACTCGGCCTACCGGATGCGAATTCGGACGCCCGATTTCGCTCACCTTCAGGCTCTCCCGCTGATGGCGGTCGGGAGCACCATCCCCGACTTTGCCGCCATTCTCGGATCACTGGATTACATTATGCCGGACACGGACCGCTGACATGGAACGGGACGACGGAAGCGGCGGCATCATGCCGGATGCCCTCCGGGAGACCTTGACCCGGATGATCGACCGGGCCGAGCATCCCCGGGAGATGGCGGTGGACGTCATGTTCGCCCTTCAGGCCCATTTCGGCTACATGACCGATGGAGCCATGGCTGAAGGGGCGGCACTCCTCGGGATGACCCCGGCGGAGCTGGAGGAGCTGGCCACCTTCTATAACATGATCCACCGGGAGCCGGTGGGCCGGTATGTGATCCACGTCTGCGACTCCACGGTCTGCTGGCTCGAGGGCCACGAGTCGATCATCGCTCACCTCGAGCGCCGGCTCGGAATCGGGCTGGGGGAAACCACCCCGGACGGGTTGTTCACCCTTCTGCCGGTCTGCTGCATCGGCTATTGCGACCGGGCGCCGGCCATGCTGGTCAACCGGATCGCCTACGGGGAGCTGACTCCCGTCAAGATCGACGAGATTATCGAGAAGCTCAAGGCGGCGGCCCGGGACGAGGCATCCCCGGACGCGGGCGGAAACGGCGGATGACCATGCAGGTACTGCTCAAAAACCGCAAGCCGGACCGGATCAACGACTTCAAGAGCTACCGGAAGGACGGGGGGTACTCGGCCCTGAGCCGGGTACTCAAGGATGACACCCCGATGGCGGTCCGCCAGAAGATCGAGGCCGCCGACCTCCGGGGCCGGGGCGGAGCCGGCTTTCCGGCCGGAAAGAAGTGGATTACCGTCCCCGATGACGCCCCTCACCCCCGGTATCTCATCGCCAACACAGACGAGATGGAGCCGGGAACCTTCAAGGACCGGGTTTTGCTCCATGCTGAACCCCACGCCCTCATCGAGGGGATGGCCATTGCCGGCTACGCGGTTTCGGCGAGCAAGGGGTTTATCTTTATCCGCCCATCCTACGAGGGCCTCGCCCGGATTCTCGAGCGGGAGATCGGCATTGCCCGGGACGCCGGCTTTCTCGGGGAGAACATCGCGGGCAGCGGTTACTCTTTCGAGATCGAGGTCCACCGGTCCGGAGGGCGCTACATCTGCGGCGAGGCCACGGCCCTTATCAACGCGATCATGGGGAAGCGGCCCAACCCGTTCCGGCCGCCGCCGTATCCGACCGTCAAGGGCCTCTGGGAACGCCCCACGGTGGTCAACAACACCGAGACCCTCGCCTTTGTCCCCTACATCATCCGGAACGGGGCTGAATGGTTCCGGAACCTGGCGGTCACCGAGACCGGGGCCGGGACCAAGCTTTTCGCGATCAGCGGCAAGGTCCGGAAGCCCGGCTGTTACGAGCTGCCCATGGGGACCCGGCTGTCGGAGATCATCGAGACCCACGCGGGGGGGATGGTCGAGGGGGGCCGGTTCAAGGCCTGCCTGCCGGGCGGGGCATCCACCCGGTATCTCACGCCCGAGCACTACGACATCGAGATGGATTTTGACGCCCTCTCCCGGGTGGGACACCGGCTGGGGACGGCGGCGATCATCGTCTTTGACCACCGGA
>CAZWGY010000077.1:0-13341 GCA_964633575.1 uncultured Desulfobacteraceae bacterium | reverse complement strand
CGGAGGTCTTCCAACAAAAAAACCTCGGAGGTCTTCCAACAAAAAAACCTCGGAGATCTTCCAAAACATCGGAGGTCTTTCCAAAACATCGGAGGTCTGATGAGCCCTGAGTCCTCAGTCCTCATCACCCGGTTTCCGCCGGTTTCGTCCCCGGGCCAGGACCGTTAGCCGGTCGACGGCCCGGCGGACCGCCGCCGCCTGTTGACTCATCTTTCGGGCCGTCCGGGAAAAGGTTTCCGCGGTTCGAGAGGTTCGGTCGGCCACCCGATCAAGGCCCGCGACCGTCTTTCGGATTTCGGCCGCCGCCTGGTGCTGTTCGGCCGATACCGCCGCGATATCATCGATCCGCCGGTTTACCTCCTGGGTTTGAGACGACAGGGCGTCAAAGGTCTGGCGGGTGGATTCCGCGATTTTTGTGCCTTGCCCAACCGCTTCCAGGGTGGCGTGGATGCGTTCAGCCGTGCCCTCCACCCCTTCGGCGGCCCCGTTGGCCAGGCGGCGGACTTCCCGGGCCACCACCGCGAACCCGGCTCCGGCCTCTCCGGCCCGGGCCGCTTCCACGTCCGCGTTGAGGGCCAGCAGCCGGGTCTGAAACGCGATCTCCTCCACTGTATCCACGATCTTCTCCGCCCGCTCCCCCGATTCGGTGATCCGGTTCATGGCTTCCATCAGGGCATCCACCGCCTCACGGGCCGACCCGACCGCCGCCACGGCCGACGAAACGATCTCGCCGGCTCGGGCCGAATGGGCGTCGGTCCGGTCGGCCATGGCGGCCATGGCGGATAACGATTCCAGGGCGGTCTCCAGGGCCTCGGCCTGTTCCGCTGCTCCCCGGGCCAGGTCGGCGCTGTCGTCGGTCATCCGGGTCGAGGCCGTGACCAACTCTTCCGCTCCCCCTTCCAGGGTCCGGGTCACGCCGTCCAGAGCCCGGACCAAAGAGCGGGTGACCAGCCCGGCAAATCCGATGCCCAACAGCAGGGCCGCGCCGACGCAGATTCCGATCACCCGGCGGGCGAATCGCTCCACCTTGCCAAGCCGGGACAGGGTATCCCGGGAGAGGGCATCAAAGCGTTTGGCGATATCCTGGCGCAGGGTCTCCATCCGCTCCAGGGCCACCGTCTGGAGATCCACCTGCTTCCGGTACCCCTGATGGTGACTCATCAGGTCCACAAAGGCCGACCCGATGGCCACTCCGACCGCGCTGTGGGTCTCGCTCCCCTTTACCAGGTCCTGCCATTCGGAGATGGTCGCCGACATCTGGGTAAACCGGACGGCGGTTTGCTGGAGCCGGGAATCGACATTCCGGTCGAAATAGGCGGCGATGGCCGCCGACAGCAGCTCATGGTGGGTCTGGAGGCTTTCGGTCATGAACTGGCCTTCGGCGATCCGCGCCTCCAGGGTGTCGAGGTCTTCCCGGACGGCCGTTTCGAGCTCGATCTTCCGGGATTCCCGGTCAACGTATCGCTTGAACGCCTCGCCAAAGGCGTCGATCCGGGGTTCGATGTCTCCGAGGGTCGGGTCATCGCCGGCCGTTTCGGTGATCCGGTTCAGGTGGATTCGGGCCGCTTCAAGGTGGATAAAGGCGGCCTGGCCGGCTCGTTGCTGGTTCTCCCGGCCGGCGTCATAGGCAAGGAGTTGGAATCGGCTGGTGGCGTCGGCGGCCGCGGCAAACGCCTCCCGGATTCGGCCGATATCCCGCTGTCGATCCGCTCCCCGCATTACCTGGGAGAGCGCCAGATGGCCGGCCACGCCCACCAGGACCGTCAGTCCCAGTATTATGGTATATCCGGCGCCAATTCGTCGTCCGATGGTCAGTTGAGATATCATGCGGGCTTCTCCTTTACTTCAGGGGCGATTCGTGGCAGAGTAGATGCCGTTTTTCGGCTGTGGGGCGGCCATGGCAATGACTCCAAACGTGCGCGGAGCGAATGATCATTCTAATCAAGCTGTTGGTGTCAATGGCCTTTGTGGTCGGCCTCTCCCTGATCGCCGAGCGGGTCAGTCCCCGGGTCGCCGGGATTTTGGCCGGATATCCGCTCGGAGCCGCCATCGCCCTGTTTTTCTACGGAATCGAGATCGGGACCGGATTTGCCGCTGACAGCGCCGTCTATACCCTGAGCGGGCTGGTGGCCACCCAGGCATTTGTTTACGGATATTACCGGGCTTCCCAATCCGTCAACCAGTTTATCATACCGGCCGCCTCGGCGGGGGGCCTGATTTTCTATTTCGGAGTCTCCTGGCTTCTTCACTTCGTCCCCCTCAACCGGCTGACGGCCGTTCTAATGCCGATGATATCCATTTTCTGCTTTGTTCACCTGTTCCGGAAGATCGAAAACGTTACCATCGCCCGGCGGATTACTCTGACCCGGCGGGTGATCGTCTTCCGGGCGGCGGCGGCGGCCGGTATCATCCTGATCATCACCGGCACCGCCCGCTGGGTCGGGCCGGTCTGGGCCGGGCTATTTTCGGCCTTCCCGGTGACGTTGTTCCCGCTGATGCTGATCGTTCATTATACCTACGATCGAAAAGCGGTGCATACCATCATTAAAAATTTTCCCCGAGGGCTGGGGGCGCTGATCACCTATTGTCTGACCGTCTCCATTGTTTACCCCAGGCTCGGTGTCGGGGCCGGCACGGTGGTATCCTTTATCGCGGCCACGACCTACCTGCTGATCTTTTCGGCCTTCATGGAGCGACGCGCATGAAACGAGCGTTCGACCCCCGGCGATGGGAACGAATCCGTGCCGGGGGACAGGTTCGATATGTTCTAATCCGGGGCGTGCTCATGAGCGGCGCGCTCTTTGCCGCCGCCGCGGCGGTCGTGGAACCGCTGGCCGGCCGGATTTTCTACGGCCATGCCTACTCGCCCCCCGAGCTCCACTACCGGATCATCCAGTGGATCGTGGCCGGGCTTTTCTGCGGCCTCCTGGTGGGGATCATGACCTGGTACGGCGGGGAACGGGAATACGAGCGGCACCGGCCGCCAAAACCGTCACCCACCAAGCGCCGTCGCCGGCCCCGGAAAAAAACCAAATCCTCAACCCAACGGAAAGGAGAAGACTCATGATTCGCAGACCCGTTGCCATTGCCCGGATCATCCGGGTCCTCGTCGTCGTCACCCTGGTCCTGTCCCTGGCGGTCGCAGCCGACGCCGACACCTTTAAAAAAGAATACAAGATGACGGTCAACGTGGGGCCCACGTTTTACTGGGGCATGGGCGCCACCAAGTTCGCCGACCTGGTCCGGGAAAAGACCGACGGCCAGATCAACATCAAGCCCTACTTCGGGTCCGCCCTCCTCAAGGGCGCCCAGCTCAAGTCCCCTCAGATGGTGGCCGCCGGGATTATCGACTGCGCCTACGAATCGACCATCAACGCATCCCCGGTCATCCCCGAGATGAACATCTTTTCGCTGCCGTTTTTCATCAACACCTTCGAGAATCTGGACCGGTTGGAGAACGGGAAAACCGGCGAGGTCATCTTCGCGGCCATGGAGAAAAAGGGTCTGGTGGGGCTGGCCTGGGCGGAAAACGGGTTCCGGCAGATCACCAACAGCAAGCGGCCCATCAAAACGCCCGCCGACCTTGACGGTATGCGGGTCCGGGTGGTGGGGAGCCCGATCTTCGTGGATACCTTCCGGCAGCTCGGCGCCGACCCGGTGAACATGAACTGGGGCGACGCTCAGACCGCCTTCCAGCAGGGCGTCGTGGACGGCCAGGAAAACCCGGTGGGCGTTCTCATTCCGGTCCAGATCTGGCAATACCATCAGTACGTGACCATGTGGAACTACCTCGTGGACCCGGTGATCGTGTATTGGGGGAAAAAGCAGTGGGACGCCTTCCCGCCGGAGATCCGGTCGGCCATCCGGGAGGCGGCCGTCGAGTCGGCCCGGTTTGAAAAGGCCCTCTGCCGGGCCGGGCTCGACGACGGAGAGTCCCTCAAGATCCTCAAAGAGGAATTCAACCACACCATGGAGGTCCCGGACCCGGTGGCTCACATGAAGTCCAAGGGGATGAGCGTGACCTTCCTCACTGAGGAGCAGCGTCAGGCATTCGAGGACGCCACCGCCCCTATCTACGAGGAATGGATTCCCAAGATCGGCAAGGACCTGTACGAGACCGCCAAGGCCGACATGGGACGATAGCCGGTCGAGATGGCGGACAACGGACAGGCGGACCGGAAGCCGGAACGGATTCGCATCGACTACTGGATCGCCGCCGGGCTGCTGTTCGCCATGGCGGCCATCGCCTTTGTCAATGTTTTAAGCCGGTACTTCTTCCACTTCTCCTTTGCCGCCACCGAGGAGATCACCATCAACCTCTTTGTCTGGCTGACGGTGGTGGGATCGGGGATTGCTTTTGAACGAGGCGGGCAGCTCGGGATGGTGACCGTTTACCACCTGCTCCCGCCTCGATTCCAGAAGGCGGTGGTGGTTTTGAGCGCGACCTTGGGCGCGGCGCTCTTCGTGCTGGTGGACCTCTTTACCATCCAGGCCATCTACCATGAGGTCACCCTCTTCGGGGCGACTTCGGCGGCGCTGGGCATCCCGGTCTGGATCTACTATGTGGGCGTGCCGCTCCTATCGATCTTCGTCTTCCGGGGGATCTACCGGGACGCGGCCCGTCGGCTGGGCCGGCCGGAAGATGAGGCATGATGGGCGGGTCCGTAACGGATACAAACACCGACAAAGCGCGAAACGTAGGGCTAAGCTCCGCTATTCCAGAAGCCGGGACGGTTTCCCGAAAGCGGTCACCACGACCGCTTTCTTGGCCCGGGTCGCGGCGACGTAAAGCAGGGAGCGTTCACCGGTTTCAGCGTCCGCTCGGACGGTTGGGTCAGTGGAATGGGAATCCGGGCCTTCAAGAGGGATGATCCCGGCGTTTGCCCCGGCGATGACGATCCGGTCGAATTCGAGCCCCTTAACCCGGTGCATGGTGGCCAGGCGAACGCCCGGGACGTTTCGATCTTCGGCTTCGCTCCGTTTGATGGGGTAAGTATCGAAACCTTTTTCCCGCAGGGCGTTTCCGTACTGAGTCAGCAGGTCATTGGTCCGGGCCACCACGCAGACCCCGTTGAGCCCGCCGTCTTCCCCTCGGACTTCCTGGAGATATTGAGCGATGAAATCGATTTCCTCGTCGAATGTCGAGAAGCCGTGGACCATCGGATCAGCGCCGTGCAGCAGAGATTTGTAGCCTTTTTGATGGTCCGCCTCGCCGTCCAGGTCGTCGATGGCAACCCTCTTGAGCAAGCTCACGGCCCAGGACCGGGTCTCCTCCGTTGTGCGATAGTTGATTTTCAATCGCTTGCCGCGCCCCATGATGTTGATGCCGCATTGACCCAGCACCACTTTATGGCGGTAGATTCTTTGATGGGCGTCGCCAACGATGAAGAGGTCGTTTTCGCCCTCGGGGACCATTTTTCTTAACAGCTTGAAGGCCTGGGCGCTCATGTCCTGGGCTTCATCCACGATGATCGAGCGGTAGAGCGGGAACTCGTTCCGGCTTTCGATCAACCGCCGGGCGTCGTGCATGGCCCCGGCGGGCTCTCTCAAGCCGTGTTCGTTCAGCAGCGCACGGTATTCCTCGAACACCGTCCAGACGGCCTTTCGCGTCTTCCGGTTGAGGCGGATGCCCCGGCCGACCCGACCGGCTTTCATGTATGCTTCGGCTGATGATATCCCCTGGGGCTGAATCACCCGATCCCATTCTTCCCGGTAAAATGTCGGGTCCAGGCTCAGTTCATCCGGGGCCATATCGACGGCCTGTTTCCACAATTGAGCCGTCCGGCCGCCGTAATCGATCTCATGGTCGTATCCGATCCGTTTCAGAAAATTGGCCACCCACCGGTCCAGGTTGACCACCTCGATCCGCCGCAGGACTTCCCTGGAGCAGAGTTTGCCGAGATTATCCTGGATGTCGGCGGCCAGATTCCGGGTGAAAGTCGTGAACAGGATGCGGTCGTTGCCGTTGGTGAAGACATTCAGGGCCAGCCATTTGGCGCGGTGGATGGCCGCCACCGTCTTGCCCGTACCGGCCCCGCCCAGCACCCTGACCGGCCCGTTCCACGACCGTTCCACGAGCTTCCGCTGAGACGGGTGAAGAAAGACCCGCCATTTTTCGAGGGGCGCGTTGAGCATGGCCGCCAGCTCCAACTCATCTTCGACGATGTAAAACCGGCTTTTCGATTGGGGTTTTTCCAGAGCCGCCCCGAAATCCTCCGTATCCACGTGGCTTGGCCCCTCGGATGCCTCGAATTCCCGGAACACCTCATCCAGAGTAAAGCCGGAGGCCAGGAAAAAGAGCGCTTCATAAGCTTCCTGGGGCAGATGCGGGGCGATCCGGTCGAGATCCCCCTCGGTCTTGACTTCCCTGACCATGGGAAGGCGGGTTTCGGGAACGCCCAGTTTCAGAAGATGACGATCCCGAACATCATCGAGCAATCCGTTCTCATCCGAAGCTTCAGGTCCGGAGATCGGTTCTTGAACCGATTTTGCCGCTTCCACTTCGACGACTTGAAGACTTCCGGTCTCCGGGTGAATCCGGTAGGTTTTGTTTTCCGCCCATTTGTAGGCGTTGTCATGCCGGTCCACCCAGAGCAGGACATAGACGTTGCCGGTTTCGGGTTTCAGGACAATGCCCCGGTAAGCATCGTCGATGCGCACGGAGCGCATGTTGGGGTCCTTGGCCCGGGCAATCCGCTCATAGTTGATGCCGGGCCGCATGGGGTCGGTTTTGAATTTGTTGATGAAATCGATGACCTTGGCCTGCTGGTTTCGGGGAATTCTGGAGTAGGCCGAAAAAAAATCCGAGGAAATGGCGACTTTGATCTTTTGAGTCATGTTATTTTTCCTATTTTAGACCACGAAATACACAAAATACACGAAAAATTAAAGTTCAGGAATTAAAAAAATACTGAAGCATGGTTGATGTGAATTTAAACCACGAATCACACGAATTTCACGAATGAAAAACATTATTTTCTTGTTGTATTCGCGTGATTCGTGGTTTCTAAAAATTCATCCAAATTCGATACAACCGTTTCAATTTCAAAGACCCGCCAACCGGCCGTTTCAAAGGCGTCCTTGTCCGTGGACTGATCCGCTTCAAGCATCGCAATTTCTAGATCCGTCCAGGCGAGCTCGGCTTCGGCGATGATTTCGCCCGCATCGTTTACGAGCTCGAAGCCCACCTCCGGAACGGCCCACCCACCCCGCGCAAGTCGGTTGATGAGGCCGTGGAATCGGGCGTCGGTCAATTCCAGGACATCCCTCCATTCGCCGGATGTTTCAGTTTCGGATGACGGCGCCTCGGTTTGGCCGGTCTCGAAGGAAATCCCCGCCGCCTTGGCGTCGGCGGTCGAAAAATGGGATTCCGGCAGGAACTGGAAGAGATTGCCGCAACGCAAAAAACCGTTCCAGGCCGCCTCGAATTCCGGTTTTTCCCGATCCGCCGGGCCGTCCATCAGACACCAGGCGGTGCGCAGGCCGTCGGTCTTCCCCTTTTTCAGCGCATCCTTTTCGATGGCCGCGAACCATTTCAAAAAGCCCCGGTCGCCCTCGCTTTCATACAGACCGTAGAAGCAGGGCGGCCGGACGTCTTCCACCCGTTCCGCGATTTCCTCGGGAACCGCTTCATTAAGCGCTTCCCGCCAGGCGGCCTGTTCCGCTTCCGCTGAAAACCGCTGGTGATCCAGGTGGAGCAATCCGTGGACAAAGGCGTGATATCGCCACTGTTCCTCGTTCGGATCGGCCAGAAACCAGGTCAGCCATTGAAAGCTGTCGCCGACATGGTGCCTGGGGATCTTCTCGATCCGGTAGGATTTGAGAAGCGTTGAAAATTTTTCGGGGTTATCAAAGGCCAGATAGTCGTGGAAATACCCGCCCCGCCGTTTGTACTGGTTTTCCAAGTCCTTCCAGGTCAGGGACCAGACATAAAACCGGCCGCTCCGGACGATGGCGCGCCGCTGGGCCATGTCATGGCCAATCTGGTCCTTGTGGAAGAAAAATCCGTCGGTGAAAACCGCCAGCGGTTTGCACGTTTCCTGGGCTCGAGCGGGCCGGAACAGAAAATCCGCCTTGGACGGCACGGCGACGCCGTCGGCGGGGCCCAGTTTGGCCTGAAGCTCGATGTAATAGGCCCGGTCGCCGATCTTGTAGAAATAGCCGCGTTTGCCGTTGACCACTTCCTGGGTCAGTTTGGCGGGCGTATCGTCGATCCGGACCCGCCGCAGGGCCTCGATAAATCGCGCTTCCAGCTCGCTGTCGAAAAGCGGGTTGATCTTCACGTCATCTAGTGAATGAGTGCGGACCATCTTGTCTTTGTGCCGGAGAATCTCGGAGAGCATCTCCCTGGCCGCTTCCCGGGACGTGCCGGCCATATTGTAGCCGTGCCGGTAGGCAAAGAGGCATTTGTAGCACCCATCCTTGCCCGCGTCCAAGTTGCATGGACAGGTCTTCAAAACATCCAGGGCGGCTTCGAGCACCTGGATGAGCGGCTTTTCCGACCGCATCAACTGTTTTAAGTATCCGGTGCCGCCGGGCACGGTGTCGTAGAGGACCAGGTGTTTTTTCCGATAGCTCGAGTTGGGCACGGGGGTTTCGTGAACCGATGTCTGAAGATGATCGATGTTGCCTCGGAAAAAGCGCTTCAGGCCCAAATGCAAGGCCGCCAGAAAGCTGTGGATTTGCCGGTCGGTCCCGCTAAAGTTCGTTACCGGCGGGAGCATCAGGATCGCCTCGGATGTAAATTCACGGTAGAGATAAACGCATTCCGTCAGGTTCTCATCGGACGCCTTTTTCCGTGCCCGACACCAGAGGCTGTGCTGGATCTCTTTCCGGTGGTTCTGGACCTTGCCGCAGTGCTTGCAGATGACAAACCCCTTCCGGGCCGATTCCACCCCGGCGATGGTGAGATGCTCTCCGATGTCGGTCTTTTCACCGAAATTGATCTCCCGGAGGCTGACCTGTTTCAGAAATTCCAGGCCAAAGGGCGGATCGTCGCCGTCGATCCGAAAGGCGTCGGCGATGTCGGTGGGGCGGTACCATATCAACATCTGCTTGTTGTAAAATGATGGTTCCCGGTCGTCGCTGTCGTCACTGATCCGGCTATCCCGGTCCGAGGTGGCGGCAAAGACCTGCCGCATCCGGATCATCCGCCGCTTCTGGCCGGCGTCGGACCAGAGGGGGCTGCCGCATTGGGGACAAGCGCCGGCGGCGGGCATCCGGACGACCTGACCGTGACAGCCGCAGTTATTGCAGAACCGCCATGTCTCGACATCGGAAACCGACAGGTCCACCTGGTCCACCCGGACCTTTCGCCCTCCGGCATAGAACGGGTTTTTCGGAGCCAGCTCGCTGATGGCGCTCCGGGCGGGCCGCTCGTAGTCAAAGGTGAAGGTGTCGTAACGGCTTTCTCCCTCGCGAGGCGCCTTTTTCCGGCGGTAGATGATGGATCGCAGCAGGACCCCGGCTTCGGGAAAGGCGTAATTGGGAATCAGCCCCTCGTCGGTGAAAAATTCCAGGGTCGGCCGGTCGTTGATCCGGGTGACCAGGGCCTGGAGAGCGCTTTTTTCCCGGATGAGGTTTTCGAGCTCCTCGGCATGATGGGCGTCCCGAGCCGGGTTTTCCTTTTTTTTCCGGATCCGCCCGCTTAAGGCGATGACCTTTTTCTTGAGGGATTCGCGTTCCCGGTAATGGGCATGGAGGCCGGTGACGATCCGATGGGAAAGGCTCCCCTGGGCGCTTGCGTCCCCTTCGACGAAGCGCCGAAGGTGGTCGATGGAATCCGCGGTCAAAGATGTTTCAAAGATCCGGATAAAGCGCCCGAAGAGATCGGTCCGACGGGTCTCCACAAACCGGAGAAAAGTGTAGGGAAATCTGTCCGGGTTGACGGGGTCCAGATTGCCGAGGACGTTCCGAAGCTGGTAAGGCATGGCCCCCTGGCTGATGCCGGTCTCCACCCATCGGTCGAGACAAAAGGCCGTGAACTGGCGTTCCAGAACAGCCGAAGCGTTCAGAAACACCCCCGGCGGGTCCAGCTCGCCGGCGATCATCGCTTCGGGCTCGGCAAAAAAATAGAGATCATGCGGCCGGCCGTTGGCCACCGTCAGGTTGAGAGCGTTGCCGTCCCGGCGGCCGGCCCGTCCGATGCGCTGGAGGTAATTGGCCCGGGTCGGCGGCACCGAGCAGAGGATAGCCGAGGAGAGGTCCCCGATATCGATGCCCATCTCCAAAGTCGGGGTACAGGAAAGCAGGTTGGGGTCCCAGGGGTCCCGGTCCTTCTTTTTGAACCGGGCTTCAAGCGCCTCCCGCTCATCCCGCCCCAGAAGACCGGTGTGCTCCTCGGCGAATATCCGCTCGATGTCCCCGGCGCTGTATAGCTTCCGGTAGTAATCCTCGGCGGCCGGTAAAGGGGCGTAGTTGCCTTCGCATCGGAACCGGAGACAGGGGGCGTTCGTCCAGGCGTCGGTTTCGCTTTCCGCGACGGAGATGTCGTGGCCGCGGGTCCGGCATCGGAATTGGACCACCGCCGCCCTGACGCGGAGGGCCGCCGGGTCGATGGACCAGACCCGTTCGCCTTTCACGGCGGTTTCCTTCAACGCCCCGGCCCCGGTCATGGTTTTCAAGACGATGTCGTAAATGGCGGCGATCAATTCCCCCGCCAGGGGAAAGACCGGGGTGAAGCATTTGTCCGCCCAGCTTTCATGCCAGGTGGCCCGCCTGGTACCCGCGCTCAGCAGGGGATCGAACCGGTTGACCCGTTTGGTGGACAGGAACGCCGGGGCCCGGCTGTTGAACCCGAAATTGGGCATCCAGGGGATGCGGTTGATGGAAGAGGTGTTGCCCCATTCCTGGATGTAGGCGTCCAGAGCGGGGTGATGAAGGCCGCCTTGCTGCTTGATGTGGACCAAAATCCCCATGATGAAGGTCTTGACGGTCCTCACGTCCAGGGACCGGAGCCCGCCGATCTCGTTACGCAGGCGCTTCAGAGCCTCGGCCGTCATCCGGTCCAGAAGGTCAGCGTCCGGGTGAGCGACCGAGGAGCCGGTCTTTTCCAGGGTCCGGCCGATCCGGCAGCGGAATCCGTATTCGGCGTGGATTTCCCATTCGACCCGGAGCTTGACGTCCCTCGACAAATCAGCTCCCGCCGGCAGGTGGCCGGTCCGCTTCAACGCTTCGTAATCAGCCAGCCACATCATATCGGGAGCGATAAACGTGGCGATGAAGGCACGGTCGTCCATCCGGCTCGACCAGTATCGGATAAAGCCGGCCGGGATCTCCTTCAGAGTGAGCCCGTCGCCGTCCGCCTGGACGTATTGCTGAATGGCGCTCCGGAGGTTGAACCGGTAGGTCCGGCTGGTGAAAAACCCCGCCCGATGAGCCGCGTCCTGGACCGAATCGGAAAAGGTGAGCAGTTTTTTGTCGTCATTGAAGGTGGAAGCGTACATTTGCGCGATCATCACGCTGGTCAGGCTTGCGGCCCGGGACCCCAGAATGGTCAGGCCGTTGAGGGCATTGCAGTAAGGGCAATTGCGGCTCCCCGCCGGTTTGCCATCCCGGCGCTGAATCCGGGGGTTCGGCACAAAAACCCGGATAAGTCGGGATTGACCGCAGTGGGGACATTCCCGGACCGAAAGGCTGGATGCAAAATGGACGCAGGCGCCGCAGAATTGATCAAGCCAGCCGTCAGCCTGGATTTCCCGAGGATCGGCGGCTTCGGGAAAAATGAAGATCGTCTTGGGATCGTTGCGGAAAAACGCTCCATAGACGGTCTGAAGGTCAGTGATAACGGCGTTGTCGGACATTCGCTTGACGCCCAACCAGCCCATGCCGCCGCACTCCCGGCAATGGACCAGCGGCAGATGGTGTTTTAGCTGCCGGTGGGTTAAATCGTCGGCGAACCGAAGCTCGGGGGCCGGATCAACCTTCCCGGTCATCCGCCGCAGCTCCCGGAGCCACAAGTGGTGCCGGACATGGAGAAACGGCTTTTCCCGGCCGTCCGTAACTTCCACGGCCGACGAAACCAGGGCAAGGAGACTGGTCAGAACGTGGGTTTTATAAGTCTCCGGCGCGGATTTGAATTCCGGCGTGACCCGTTCCAGGTCCGTCAGGATGTCGGCATAGCGGCGGACCCGGCCGCCGAGCACTCTAAGGATGCTCTGAAAGAAGAGATGACCCTTAAGCTTTTCGCGGAGGGCCGCCCGCCATGGACCGTCGGGGATATCTCCAGGGGGGATGGGTTCGTTGAACCAGAGGGCGTGCTGCGACGAGATATAATCGCCGAAGCCGGTGTAGCGCTCGGGATCAAGCTGGTCCGCTTTGCTTGGATGGACGATATCCATCCGAAAAGTGACGCTTTTTTCAAGGAACGCGTCAGTCGAGACGCGGTATTCCGATATGACGGCGTCGGGCGCCAGGGGCTCGCCGAAGATCTCCGTTGCGTAATCCAGAAGCCGCCGGTGCTCGGTCTTGTCCCCCAGGGTCGCCGAAGTGCCGATACAGCACAGATGGCCTTCGGGCGTTTTCAAACGGGATTTCAGCCGCCTCAACAGACAGGCCAGGTCGGTCCCCTGAGCCCCGTCAAAGGTGTGGAGCTCATCCACCACCAGGTACCGGAGGGTCTCGGGGGCGTTTTGCGACCACAGGGGGAAATCCCTGGGCCGGATCAGGAGGTAGTCGAGCATCTTGTAGTTGGTCAGCAGAATGTCGGGCGGGCTGTGGCGCAGAGTGTCCTTGTGACTGATGATGGCATCTTCGGTCATGCCGTAGTGAGGATTCTTTTCGCTCCGGCCCACGAACAGACCGGCGGTGACCATGCTTTTCAGGTTCGGATCGTGGTGGATGGTTTTGGCGATCCGGGCGGCCTGGTCGGACGCGAGCGCGTTCATGGGGTAAATCAGTATCGCCTTGACGCCGGGTTCACCGCGGTGGTGGATGCAGTGGTCGAGGATAGGGTATAGAAAGCATTCGGTCTTGCCCGATCCGGTGCCGGTGGCGATGAGGGTTGATCGGGGGCGGGGTCCGGAGAGGCGGTCGAAGGCGCGTTCCTGATGGAGGTAAGGCGTGAACGGGAGGGCGATGTTTGGGAAGGGGGCCGTGTCGGATTCGCCCATTTGAAAAGGGAGTTGGAGATCGAGGAAGGGGCCTTGAAAAAGGCTCTCGGGTTCGGCCAAAAGCCGGTCGAGGATGCCGTGGAAAAAGGGAGTGGAAACGGGGAAGGTCGTCCGGAGGAAGTCTTCGACGCCTTGTTTGAGTTGAGATGCGAGAACCGAGGGGATCATAAGGAACTATCCGGTCTCTGGGGAACCCAGAAAAATGGTTTCGAAATCACTGATCAGTCCAATC